>NZ_JAEHBO010000082.1:0-22616 GCF_016483575.1 Bacillus cereus group sp. N12 | reverse complement strand
ACCATGTCGTTGCTGGAGCAAATCGTATTGAAGTAAGTCTAAGTGACGGTAAGAAGGTCCCAGGGAAAGTATTAGGAACCGATGTAGTCACAGATTTAGCTGTACTAGAAATAGATGCGAAGCATGTGAAAAAAATAATTGAGATTGGCGATTCTAATAAAGTTCGTCGAGGAGAACCGGTCATTGCGATTGGAAATCCACTCGGACTGCAATTTTCGGGGACCGTTACACAAGGCATTATTTCAGCTAACGAGCGTATTGTTCCTGTAGACTTAGACCAAGATGGTCATTACGATTGGCAAGTAGAAGTATTACAAACAGATGCAGCGATTAATCCAGGTAATAGTGGTGGTGCACTTGTAAATGCGGCAGGACAATTAGTTGGTATTAACTCAATGAAAATTGCTGCAAAAGAAGTGGAAGGAATCGGATTAGCTATTCCGGTTACTAGAGCCGTTCCGATTATGAATGAACTTGAGAAGTACGGGAAAGTAAGAAGACCTTATGTTGGAATTGAACTTAGATCATTAAATGAGATTCCGAATTATTATTGGTCCAAAACATTACATTTACCAGGCAATGTAGCAGAGGGAGTTTGCATTTTAGATGTGAAAAGTCCTTCACCAGGCGCGGATGCTGGTTTGCGAGAACATGATGTTATTGTAGCGGTAGATGGAAAACCAGTAAACGATATTATTGGGTTCCGTACGGCCTTATATGATAAAAAAATTAATGATAAAATGACTCTTACGTTTTATCGTGGTACAAAAAGAGCAACAACAACGGTGAAATTAGGCATTCAAAAATATTAAAAACAGGAGGGCCTACCTCCTGTTTTCTATTGTAGAAAAGTGAGGTGAAGAATATGAATTTACCTTGTTGTTTAGAACATGTTGAATTAGCGTTAGATATTATTGTTGATGAATGTGAAGTTGCACCGGTTATCAACAATGTGGATAACTCAGAAAAAGAGAAAAAAACATGTGAATTTTGTCAAAATGAGGCGACATATGTTGTATCGAACACAGATTCTCACACAATATGTGGGTAACATTTGTGGATATGTGGATAAGTTATGTGGATAACATGTTTGTAAGGTGGGGAATAAATGTGAATATCTCGATTATTTCAATCGGAAAATTAAAGGAAAAGTATTTAAAACAAGGTATAGCAGAATATTTAAAACGATTATCTGCGTACGCAAAAGTAGAAGTAATTGAATTGCCAGATGAAAAAGCACCAGAAAATTTAAGTGAAGCAGAAATGTTAATTGTAAAAGAAAAAGAAGGTATACGTATACTGGATAAAATTTCTGATGATACGCACGTGATCGCATTAGCGATAGAAGGAAAACAAAAGTCATCAGAAGAATTTGCAGTAAGCCTAGATCGTCTTGCTACATATGGAAAGAGTAAAGTTGCCTTTGTAATTGGTGGATCACTTGGACTAAGTTCAGAAGTAATGAAGCGTTCCAATGAATCTCTTTCTTTTTCAAAAATGACATTACCACACCAATTAATGCGATTAGTATTGCTTGAGCAAGTGTATAGAGCGTTTCGTATTAATCGTGGTGAACCATATCATAAGTAAATTTCCATTTGTATATAAAAAGAGTAAAAAAGACCATTGGATAAAAATCACCGATGGTCTTTTAAACATTAATAGGTGGTATGCAGATTTCCTAAAATAAGTATGTTTCTATTTCTAAAAAAGTATGCTGTAATATGAAGAGGAAAAAATTATAAGTAGTCAGAGAAGTGAGGAATTAAAGGTGAAGAAGTTTAAGAAGTTTTACTTAGAGATTACAAGTGTATGTAATCTTGCGTGCAGCTTTTGTCCGCCGACGGAAAGGCAGAAGCAATTCATTTCTGTGGAGGATTTTGCTAAAAGATTAGACCAAATTAAACCTCACACAGACTACATTTATTTGCACGTGAAGGGTGAGCCGTTGCTCCATCCAAAAATAGATCAACTGCTAGATTTAAGCCATGAAAAAGGATTTAAAGTTAATATTACAACGAACGGAACGTTAATTAATAAGAGAAGGCATAGACTGTTAAATAAGCCTGCTCTAAGACAAATGAACTTTTCCCTGCACAGTTTTGATGGACATCCAGGTTCGCAAGATAAAGAGGGCTATGTAAGAAGTATACTTGCCTTCATTAGGGAAGCAACAAGTCAATCAGATTTAATTGTTTCGCTAAGGTTATGGAATTTAACTCAGGATAATAAGACAAATGCTGAAATCCAGAAAAATAGAGAGCTATTATCCATAATTGAAAATGAGTTTGATCTGCCTTATCAAATTGAAGAGAAGCTTACACCAGGAAAAGGTATAAAAATTGCGGAACGTGTCTTTATTAATCAAGATTATGAATTTCAATGGCCGGCATTGCATGAAGAAGAGGATGATGGAAAAGGATTCTGTCATGGTCTTCGAAATCAAGCGGGTATTTTAGCAAATGGAACGGTTATTCCTTGCTGTTTAGACGGTGAAGGGATTATTAATCTTGGGAATATTAATAATGATTCATTTTCTAACATTATAGAAGGTGAAAGAGCAACAAACATTGTCGATGGATTTTCGAAAAGAGTTGCAGTCGAAGAGTTATGTAGGAAATGTGGATACCGTAAAAGGTTTGGAAAGTAAATATGAAATAAGCCCTCATAAAGAAGCGAGGGCTTATTTTTTTATCCCGCATTAACGGGCAGTAAGATCCCCACCTCAAAATTCAGCGGAAGCAAAGAAGTTAGGTAGGGAATCAACTGCCCGTAAAAGCCCGATTGGTTCAACTAATAATCAGTGGGGGATGGACACCCCCCACTGATTAAAGTTTCACTTTATTCTTGATAAGAACGCTCTAATTCATCAATTAAGGAGCCAACGTAAGAAACAGCTTTACGGATTGCATCTGGTTTTGACATATCTACTCCGGCATGTTTCATTAATTCAAGTGGTTTCATTGTACCACCAGCGCGAAGTACATCTAACCAGCGATCAACGGAGGGCTGCCCTTCTTCTTTAATCATTTGGGCTACTGCGGTAGATGCAGTTAGACCTGCGGAATACGTGTAAGAATATAAGCCCATGTAATAATGAGGTTGGCGCATCCAAGTTAAGCCGGCACCTTCATCGATTTCTACAGAATCCCCCCAGAATGTAGAAAGGACATTTGTTTTTATTTCGGTTAAACTTTTAGCTGTAAGTGCTTGTCCTTCTTCTGCTAGAGTATATACTCTTCGTTGGTATTCGCCCTCAAGTAAGTGAGTAACAAAGTTATGATAATATGTGCCAAGTAGTTGTAGAATGACCCATCTGCGCATTCTCTTATCGTTAGTTGTTGCAAGTAAATGTTGGGCTAGTAATAATTCATTCATTGTTGATGGTGCTTCAACAAAGTACATAGATGGACGTACATTCATAATGCGCTGGTTTTTATTTGCTAAATAAAAATGCCCAGCATGACCAAATTCATGTGCTAATGTGAAGCATCCGCGCATCGTATTTTGCCATGTAATTAAAATATATGGATGAGAACCATATGGACTTGAACAAAATGCTCCTGTTGATTTGCCTACATTATCTGCAAGATCTACCCATCTTTCTTTGAAGCCTTTTTCGATAATGGAACTATATTCATCTCCTAATACTTTTAAAGAATCTTGAATGAGTTTGCCTGCTTCTTCGTAAGTAATTGCTGGATTAAATTCAGGATCTAAAGGTGCATGTAAGTCGCAGAAAAGCATTTGATCGAGTCCTAATACTTTCTTTTTTAAATCTGCAAAACGGCGCATATGAGGCGCTAATTCTTTATAAATAATATCAAGTTGATTGTTATACATTTCAAGTGGAACTTTTTGCGGCTCTAAAAGCATATGAGTAACGGATTCATATTTGCGTAAACGAGAAAGTGTCACTTGTTTTTTTACTTCAGTAGCATATGTTGTGGCAACTGTATTTTTATATCGCTTCAAAGTGGAAACAAACGATTCATATGCTTTTCTACGTATGTATGCGCTTGGAGAGAATTCATAATTGCTTTCAAATAATGCAAATGACAAAGGGAATTCGTTTCCTTGTTCGTCTTGTATAGGATTGAAACCCATATCGGCCAATTTAGTCATGCCGTAAATTTTGTATGGAGAACTATGAACTTCGCCAAGTGCAGCAAGTGCTTCTTCTGTTTCAGGTGAAAGAGTGTGCTGCCTTTTGCTCAGCACTTCTAGTAATGATTTACGAAAAGGGTTGAGTTTTATCTCCTCAATTAAATATTTTTCAATCGTGCCTTCTTCAAATGAGAGAATTTCATTATGAATAAAGGCTAGTACTGTATGTACTTTCGTTCCTAGAGCAGAAACTTTGGAAGAGTTCGCTTGAATAACTGGATCTGTCCGATCAGCAGATTCTTTTAGGTTTGCATATGAGCTCAGTTTTGTTAATTTCATTAAAAGCTCTTCCTCTATAAGTAAGCAATTTAGTAAAGTAGTGGAGCTAGTATGCAAGCGTCCTTTAAATGCATCAAGTTTCTGTATATCATTTTCTAATACGTTTAATGCAGCGTGCCACTCGGCATCAGATTTATACAAATCAGAAAGATCCCATGTTAGTTCAGTAGGAACTTCTGCGCGAATAAGACGATTTTCAATTACATTTTTCATTTATTATAGCCCCCTTATTTTAAGTATTTAAAAATATGATACTAGAAAATTCAGTAAAATAAAAATATTTAACGGTTTTATACATAAAAAAGAAGGACAGGCATACACATGCTTGTCCTTCGAGCTGAATATAAGAATTAATATACTTTATCACCGTTGAAAATAGAGTTTTTCACGACAACATAATCTACAGTACGAATAGCATCTAATTTTGTTCCACCAGCGTAAGAGATAGAAGATTGAAGATCTTGTTCCATTTCGATTAAAGTGTCTTCTAAAGAACCTTTATGCTCCACGAACATTTTCTTACCTTCAACGTTTTTCTTCTCACCTTTTTGGAATTCAGAAGCTGAACCGAAGTATTCTTTATAAAGCTTTCCATCTTTTTCGATTGTTTCCCCTGGAGACTCTTCATGACCAGCGAATAGAGAACCGACCATAACCATAGTTGCCCCAAATCGAATAGATTTAGCTACATCACCGTGTGTACGAATACCACCGTCAGCAATAATCGGCTTACTTGCAGCTTTTGCACACCAGCGAAGTGCAGCTAACTGCCAACCACCAGTTCCAAAGCCTGTTTTAATTTTAGTAATACAAACTTTACCGGGTCCAATACCAACTTTTGTTGCGTCAGCGCCAGCGTGTTCTAATTCTCTTACCGCTTCTGGAGTTCCAACGTTTCCAGCGATAACAAAGCTTTCTGGTAAATGTTTTTTAATATGTTGAATCATGTTGATCACAGCATTAGAGTGACCGTGTGCGATATCGATTGTAATGTATTCAGGTGAAAGTTGCTCAGCGGCTAATTGTTGTACGAATTCGTATTCGTCTTCTTTAACACCAACGCTGATTGAAGCAATTAATCCACGTGATTGCATATCTCTAATGAATGAGATTCGTTTCTCTGGTTGGAAACGATGCATGATATAGAAGTAATTATTTTCAGCTAAATAAGTTGCGATTCTTTCATCTATAATCGTTTGCATATTTGCAGGTACGACAGGTAATTTAAATTTATGTTTTCCTAAAGTGACAGTTGTATCACATTCAGATCGACTGTTTACAATACATTTTGCAGGAATTAATTGAATATCTTCATAGTCAAATACGTTTTCCATCGTTTACACCCCTAAAATACGAATATTTTATTTGTTTCGTTTGAAAATGTTCGTCCAAAGGATAATTTACATTATTTTCACTAATAAGTCAAAGGTTTTAATGTTTATATAAAAAAATTAAGTTGATTTAAGTCTACTGTAGGTTTATATCGTCAAAATTTGTTTTAACATAACATGATTTAATGTAAAATTATGTGTGGTATAGGAAAAATCAAATATGTAAATTTAGGAGAGCTGTTAATGAAACGATTAGTGTATATGGACTGGTTGCGTGTGTTAGCGACAATCGCAGTAGTTACAATTCATGTCTCCGCTGGTTATGTTTCCACATTGGATGCAAATAACGTTTCGCGTTGGTTGTCTGGGAATCTTTTTGAGTCACTTTCACGCGCTAGCGTTCCAATCTTTGTGATGATTAGTGGAGCTTTATTATTAAAGGGTACGAAAGATATTTCTATTGGAGAATTTATACAGAAACGTGCAAGTAAGGTAATTATACCTTTTGTAGCTTGGAGTGTTTTATTTTATTTATACGGAGCTTATGCAGGATATTTCCCACGTTCTATAAAACAGGGGATAAAATATTTTCTAACAGATAGTATTGGTGGACATTTATGGTTCATGTACATGATTGTAGGGATATACTTAATTACACCTTTACTGAAAATTTTTGTGAAGAATGCTCAAAAGAAAGAGATAGAGTATTTTTTAATTTTATGGTTATATGCATCTGTTGTCGTTAATTTGGCAAAATATTATTATCCTATCAACTTTAATATTGAATTATTTTACGTTACAAATTATGTAGGCTATTTCCTGCTTGGTTATTATTTATCCAATTATGATATTGTGAAAAAGTGGAGGAATTTTGCTTACATTGGAGGAATTGTAGGATTTATTATTACATTCTTTGTTACATATTATTATACAGTTCAGGCAAACGGACAATTGGATCAGTTTTGGTATGGATACTTTTCTCCAGGTGTTGTACTTATGGCAATTAGCTTATTTGTATTTTTTAAATATTCTTTCGGAAATTCAGAAAAAAAATTACCATTTGTATTACGCGGTATAAATCAAGCGAGCCTTGGTATTTATATCCTTCACTTTTTCTTATTAAATAACTATCTGTACAGAGTATTTCCAAAGGTGAATGAACATGCACATGCAATATTGGCAATACCTATTAATGTAACAATCACAATTGTTCTTAGTATGGTAATTACTTTAGTATTGCAAAGAATACCAGTTGTAAAAAAATTAGTTCCATAAAAGATGAATACAATTTAGAGGGGCAGACTTATAATTAAGGCTGTCCTTTATTATTTAAGAATTATACGTAGATAAATTGAAACTTAAATGAATTGAAAACATTGATTTAATATAGTATCTTGGTATAATTTGACGTTAGATATGGAGAGTATAGTTATTTAAATATAAAATTCAAATGAGGTTAGTATATGAGTAAAAAAGAATTTAGTAATTATGCATTAAGTAAAGAAATAATACGAGCACTTACTGGTTTAGGATATGAACATCCAACAGAAGTGCAAGGAGAGGTTATTCCAGTTGCATTGAAAAAGAAGGATCTTGTTGTAAAATCGCAAACTGGAAGTGGAAAAACAGCTTCATTCGGTATTCCACTTTGTGAAATGGTGGAATGGGAAGAGAATAAGCCACAAGCATTAGTTTTGACGCCGACGAGAGAACTTGCTGTTCAAGTGAAAGAAGATATTACGAATATAGGCCGCTTCAAAAGAATTAAGGCTGCGGCCGTTTATGGTAAGTCTCCATTTGCACGTCAAAAATTAGAGTTAAAACAAAAGACACATATCGTAGTGGGGACTCCTGGCCGTGTGTTAGATCATATTGAAAAAGGTACCCTTTCTTTAGAATGTCTGAAGTATTTAGTCATTGATGAAGCAGATGAAATGCTAAATATGGGCTTTATTGATCAAGTAGAGGCAATTATTGATGAATTACCTACACAGCGAATGACAATGCTATTTTCGGCAACACTTCCAGAAGATGTTGAAAAGTTATCCCGTACGTATATGGATTCGCCAACGCATATTGAAATTAAGGCTGCCGGGATTACCACAGAAAAAATTGAACATACACTTTTTGAGACGAGAGAAGAGGAGAAGCTTTCACTTCTTAAAGATGTAACAACAATTGAGAATCCAGATAGTTGTATTATTTTTTGCCGTACACAAGAAAATGTAGATCACGTATTTAGACAGTTAAACCGTGTTAACTATCCTTGTGACAAAATACATGGTGGTATGGTGCAAGAAGATCGTTTTGAAGTTATGGACGATTTTAGAAAAGGAAAGTTCCGTTATTTAGTAGCAACAGACGTAGCTGCTAGAGGAATTGATATTGATAATATTACACATGTTATTAACTATGATATTCCGTTAGAAAAAGAAAGTTATGTACATCGTACGGGAAGAACGGGACGAGCTGGCAATAAAGGAAAAGCTATTACATTCATAACTCCGTATGAAAATAGATTTTTAGAAGAAATTGAGGCGTACATCGGCTTTGAAATTCCAAAGGCATATGCACCTTCAAAAGAAGAGGTTATGAAAGGGAAGGCAGTATTTGAGGAAAAAATACATGCTAAACCAATTATAAAGAAAGATAAAAGTGCAGACTTAAACAAAGGGATTATGAAGCTGTACTTTAATGGTGGGAAGAAAAAGAAAATTAGAGCGGTAGATTTTGTTGGCACAATTGCTAAAATTAAAGGTGTTACAGCAGAAGATATAGGAATTATTACGATACAGGACAATGTTTCTTACGTTGAAATATTAAATGGAAAAGGACCAATTGTTTTAAAGACCATGAAAACTACAACGATTAAAGGGAAACAATTAAAAGTCCATGAAGCAATTAAGTAAATAAAAAAACTATCCACTGTAACAGGTGGATAGTTTTTTTATTTACGATTCTTTTAAATCGTCCACTAACTTCTCTGCCAATCGTCTGTACATATTACTCATCGTCACGAAGGATGTTAGTAATAAAAACTTTTCTAGCTTTTGATCTTCTAAGGAGGAAATCTCATTTACTTCCCTAATACGGTTATTTACGTCCTGGTTAAAGGTTTCCACATTGGTTTCAGTAAGAGCAAGATAATCTTTATAGAGAGTATTTAATTCGAATGTATCATCGTTTAGTAAAGGTACATTTATATTTTCTAAGGAGCTTTTTATGTCATTAATGGAAAGGGCTCCTTTTAATTGGTAAATCAAGCTAATTAAAATCATATGCTCTTTTGAATACTTTTTATTTTTAATAGGGATGAATAGTTTCCCTTTTGCGTAATTGTTAATCATTGTTTTTGTTAATACTTTTTCATCATCAGTTCTTGTTGTATTCGCATAAGTATTCTCAAATAGTTGAACAACTTGGTCTACATATAAGTCGACATTTGGGATATCCTCAAGTTTAATATTTTTTTCTAAATGTAATGATTCAAGTAATTTATTTATATTTTCCACGTAAAACCCCTCACTTTTATAACTTAGTGGAACTGAATGTTTAGTATATCTTTAAATATGGTATTACGAAACAAGTGAATTGTAAATGTTGACTAGTATAAATAATGCGTATATAATTACATGTAGTTATTGAAACTACATGTAATTATATGAGGGGTGTTTATATGAATGCTTATGTAAGAGAACCGGTTAATGCATTTACTCACTTAGGAGGAGCTGTATTAGCATTTATTGCATTATTAGCTATGCTTGTGAAAGTTTCTGTTAAGATGCCATCTTTTGCTGCAATTACAGCTGTTATTTTATTCGGTATTGGGATGATGGTCCTTTATATGGCATCAGCTGTGTATCATAGTGTTGTAGCCAGTGAACGTGTTATTTATTTCTTTAGGAAGTTAGATCATTCTATGATTTTTATATTAATTGCAGGTACATATGCACCCTTTTGCTTAATTACATTAAGTTCGGCAAATGGTTTACTACTATTTTGTTTGGTTTATGCAACTGCGATTTGTGGTATTGTTTTTAAAATGTTTTGGTTTAATTGCCCAAGATGGTTATCGACAGGAATTTATCTTCTGATGGGTTGGTTAATTGTTCTATTCTTTGTACCGCTAGCTGAGAATTTAAGTACAGGAGGTATCCTTTTCTTAATACTTGGAGGTATTTTTTATACAATTGGTGGGTTTATTTATGGTGCTAAGCCAAAATGGTTGGAGTTTAAATATATGGGACATCATGAAATTTTTCATGTTTTCGTATTATTAGGAAGCCTGGCACACTTTTTAAGTGTATATTGTTACGTAATTTAACAAATCAGAACGTTTGGATAGCTTTTACTAAAATTTTTGGGTAATAAAAAATGATATAGAAAAATATAGATGTTGAAGAGCTACATAACTTAAAGGTTATGTAGCTTTTTATATAAAAGAAAATTTAAAATATTTAGAATTTATATCTTGGAATATGATAGGATAGATGTGTATTGAGATTATAAAATTTTATAATTGATGATAAGTGGGGGACTATATATATGGCGATACTTATAACGGGTGGAGCAGGATATATTGGTAGTCATACGTGTATAGAATTATTAAATAATAATTATAAAATTATAGTCGTAGATAATCTTTCAAATAGTTCAATAGAGTCTTTAAACCGAGTAAAAGAAATAACAGGGAAACAATTTAAATTTTATAATGAAAGTGTTTTAAATCGTGAAAAAATGAATGAGATTTTTTTGGGAAATAACATTGAAGCAGTTATTCATTTTGCTGGCTTCAAAGCAGTTGGGGAATCTACTACAATTCCGCTTACATATTATTATAATAATATTATAAGTACGATTATATTATGTGATGTAATGCAAAAACATAATGTGAAAAAATTTATTTTTAGTTCGTCTGCAACTGTATATGGAATTCCAAAAACATCACCAATTACGGAAGAATTTCCATTAAGCGTGACAAATCCATATGGGCAAACAAAGTTAATGATAGAGCAAATTATGCGTGATGTTGCAAAAGCTGATGGTGAATGGAGTATCGCGTTACTTCGTTATTTCAACCCATTTGGGGCGCATCAAAGTGGTCGTATTGGAGAAGATCCAAATGGGATTCCTAATAATTTAATGCCATATGTAACACAAGTAGCAGTAGGCAAGTTAAAGGAATTAAATATATTTGGAAATGACTATCCAACAAAAGACGGGACAGGTGTTCGTGATTATATTCACGTTGTTGACCTTGCAAAAGGACATGTAAAGGCACTTGAGAAAGTGCTTGAAACTACAGGAATAGATGCATATAACCTTGGTACAGGGAAAGGGTATAGTGTATTGGAGATGGTTAATGCTTTTGAGAAGGTTTCGGGCAAAAAAATACCTTATAAAATTATCGGGCGTCGTCCTGGGGACGTAGCGATATGTTTTGCTGATGTATCTAAAGCGAAGCGAGAATTAGGATGGGAAGCGGAATATGGATTAGAAGAAATGTGTTTAGATTCTTGGAGATGGCAGGTAAATAATAAAAATGGCTATCAAATGATTTAAGGAGGATACTTTATTTTTATTGTATTTATGTATAATAAAGGAACCAAAGGTCAGTAATAGTTTTCGTTGAGGAAAAGAAAATGAAAGAGAGTATTACTGACCATAGCACTTCAATAGGAATTTAATCTATTGAATGCTTTTATAAATTGGTGATTTGGAAAGAGAACTTAATGAATTCGAACAAGTTGTTTATGATATACGGTATTACCTTCTTGGCTTGCGTATGGCGGTATGCTTCGTCCAAAACAATTTGCGATAATATGGGAGTGGCTAGGATAAGAAATACGAATTTCATACAAGTCAACAGCGTCACCTAAATTAGCATAAAAAACTGCTAAGTTGTTCCCTTGTAAAATATATGGAAATACTACTTCCGCATTTTCACCAATTAGTACAGGTAATTTTACAGGATTAGAATAGTTAGACCAATCCCAAACCTCTATACTTACATAGTGTGCGTAAAATGCATCTAAATTTACAATGTTTACTACTGCTGAAACAGTTGCAGGCTCTCTTGTTAATACACCTGTGGAGTGAAAAACAGGTTGATTTGGATAATGAAGAGGCATAAATATCAAACCTTCCTTAAAATGATATGATTGTACTATATTTTATGCTAGGCATTAGTAGAATGAGATAGGGAAAATGTATCATTCTATTCATTTTTTATAGAAATTAAAAACGTATGATTGAAAAGTATTCCAACACTTGTATCCTTGTTAGAGTCCGTTTATAATCAAGGAATCCTATTGCATATTTTGATAGGTTTATTTATTATTGAAAGCGTTTTAAGTTTGCTCTTTTTTAAGGTAGGAAGTCTGACTTATTCAGATGAAAAACTATGTATGTAGTTTTAAATGGGAAGAAAAATAATATAGGTATCACTTTAAAGTGTGGGGAGGTTAAAAGTGTGAAAAGATAAGATTTTCACACGAATATATATGGGTTATGTAGGATTATTACTTTCAGGTGCAGCTTTATTTTTAAATAGTCTTGTTATATTAGGAAAAGCAGAGATGAAAAGCGCAGGTGTTTTTAATTTATTTGTGGGGGCATTACAAATTATCATTCCGTTCTATTTGATTATGATTTCTGATCAAAGTAATTGGACGGTATATTCATATGCAGCTACCTTTTTATTTGGATTAACTTATTTATATGTAGGTGTTACTTTTATAAAGGGAATGGATAGTAGTGGTCTAGGATGGTTCTGTATTTGGGTAGCGATTATTGCTTTATTCTATATGGTCGTTTCATTTGTTCAATTCAACGATGTTGTTAATGCGTTAACATGGTTTATGTGGGCATTACTTTGGTATTTATTCTTTGTATTAAATACACAAAAAAAGAATATCAATCAATATCTTGGAAGAATTGCTTTCGTACAATCATGGGTAACATTGACACTGCCTTCACTCTTTTATTTTATGGGAGTTTGGGGAGAGGGATTTGTATATGAACTATGGGTTTATGTATCAGTAATTTCTATTTTATATTTCTGTTATTGTATTTTTAAATATCGAGTACGTTAATGCGTCATATGTAGAAAAAACATGGAATCGTTAAACTGATTCCATGTTTTTTTATTTTAGCATTTATAATAAGGGAGGTAGTATTTTACAATTTATGAAAACGGGGATGATGAAGGTGAAAAAAGTATTGGTACTAGGGGGAACAAGATTTTTTGGTAAACATTTAGTAGAAGTACTGTTGCAAGTTGGACATGATGTAACGATTGCGACGAGGGGAGTTACTAAAGATTCCTTTGGAAGTGCAGTAAAAAGAATCATCGTAGATAGAGAAGACGAAAAAGAACTAGCAAAGCGTTTAGAAGGTAAAAGTTATGATATTGTATACGATAATTTATGCTATAGCTCAAATGCAGCGAAGAGAGCATGTGAAGTGTTAAAAGGAAAAACTAAGAAGTATATTATGACATCTTCAATGGCTGTCTATGAGCCTGCGCTAGGTCTGTTAGAAGAGGACTTTAATCCATATGAGTATGCAATCACGTATGGAGATAGGAATGATTTTAATTATAGTGAAGGTAAGAGATTAGCTGAGGCAGTTGTATTTCAACATGCAGCATTCCCAGTTGTTGCAGTGCGTTTTCCAGTTGTTATTGGAGAAAATGATTATACGAAAAGATTACAATTTTACGTTGAACATGTTGTGAAACAAGAGCCTATCGTTGTGGATCATGTAGATGGAGATTTGGCATTTATACATGAGAAAGAAGCAGGAGAGTTTTTAGCTTGGTGTGGGATGAAAAACATAGAAGGGCCGATTAATGCTTGTAGCAACGGGGTAGTTTCTACCAGAGAAGTTATTCGTTTCATAGAAGAAAATACGGGGATAAAAGCTCTCATTCAAGAAGTAGGAGATAATAAAGCGCCTTATAATGAAGTAATTAATTGTACGTTATATAATGAAAAGGCTCGTGAATTGGGATTTCCATTCCGAGAGTTGAAACTAGAAATGAAAAATATTTTACGCCATTACATAAATACAATGAAGTAATCATAAATCCCCCGGTGGCAATCCGGGGGATTCTGGAGGATTTCGACAATACTGATTTTACATTACCAAATTTACCTTATACGCACGACTAATGTTTTTGTGATTGAATTGCTTGTAAATATTTCTCGTTTACCCGGTCCCAGTTCACTGTATGCCACCAGTTGGTAACAAACTCTGGGCGCCGATTTTGATACTTTAAATAATAGGCATGTTCCCATACATCAATGACGAGTAACGGGATCTTCCCTTCTTGCAAAGGTGTATCTTGATTCGGTGTACTCATAACAGAAAGTTCTTCACCGTCAAGAACAAGCCATCCATATCCACTTCCAAAACGACTAATGGCCGCTTTGGACAGTTGGTCTTTTAAGTTGTCAAAGGTATTGAAATAATAATCAATTCCTTTTGCAACGTCTCCATTAGGCTCGCCGCCACCTCGAGGGCTCATCACTTCCCAAAAAAGACTATGACAATAATGACCACCACCGTTATTTCTAACTGCTGTAATAATTTCCATTGGTAAATCATCCAAATTACATAGTAACTCTTCTAAAGATTTATTATGTAATTCAGTATAGTTTTCTAAAGCAGCATTTAAATTGTTTACATATGTCGCATGGTGCTTTCCGTGATGAATAGAAAGTGTATTGCTATCAAGATATGGCTCTAATTCATCATAGTCATATGAAAGCTTTGGCAATTGAAATGAAGACATAATATTACCTCCTTTCTAGTTTAAAAGTTGGTCTAGGTAAAAATATTTTACCTGAGTCAAAAATACACTTATTTTTCATAGAAGTCAAGAGAGATTTCTATAATTTTCTGAAAATATTACAATAAAAGTAACACTTTCACTTTCGTTTGTGACTATTATCCTTTTTGCTTATACTGTAAATTAGTAGCGTTTGTTGAAATAGAAGGAGATTGTTTATGAGTAAAACGAAACAATTAATAGAGGAAGCGAGTAATTTTATTACTACTTGCTATAAAGAGCTTAATAAAGAGCAATTCATAGAAGAGCGTATAAAAGAAATTCACATGGAAATAGAGAGAACGGGAACGTATGAGCATACATTTGAAGAACTTGTTCATGGTTCGCGAATGGCATGGCGTAATAGTAATAGATGTATTGGAAGGTTATTCTGGAGTAAGATGCACATATTAGATGCACGTGAAGTGAATGATGAAGAAGGTGTATATAATGCGTTAATTCATCACATTAAATATGCAACGAACGACGGGAAAGTTAAACCGACAATTACAATTTTTAAGCAATATGAAAGTGAAGAAAATAATATACGAATTTATAATCATCAATTAATTCGATATGCAGGATATAAAACAGAAATGGGAGTAATCGGTGATTCTCATTCCGCTACATTTACGGATTTTTGTCAGGAACTTGGCTGGCAAGGAGAAGGTACGAATTTTGATGTATTACCGCTTGTATTTTCTGTTGATGGAAAAGAGCCTATATATAAAGAAATTCCAAAAGAAGAAGTAAAAGAAGTACCAATTGAGCATCCAGATTACCCAATCTCATCTTTAGAAGTGAAATGGTATGGAGTGCCGATGATTTCAGATATGCGTTTAGAGATTGGTGGTATTTCTTATACGGCAGCTCCGTTTAATGGATGGTATATGGGGACGGAAATTGGAGCTCGGAACTTAGCTGATCAGGATCGTTATAATTTACTTCCAGCAGTTGCAGAAATGATGAATTTAGATACATCAAGAAATAGCACGTTATGGAAAGACAAGGCATTAATTGAGTTGAACATTGCTGTATTATATTCATTTAAAAAACAAGGAATTAGTATTGTTGACCACCATACTGCTGCACAACAATTTCAGCAATTTGAGAAGCAAGAAGCTGCCTGTGGTCGCGTTGTAACAGGAAATTGGGTATGGTTAATACCGCCATTATCGCCAGCTGCCACTCATATTTATCATAAACCGTATCCGAATGATATTTTGAAGCCAAATTTCTTTCATAAATAATATTTAGTATAGGGGGATTTCCTGTAAAATATAAAATTTTTTTAATTACTGTTATGTAGCAAATGGAAGCCTTTACTCTCGGTTATTTTTGGCAGGAGCTTTTTGAACCAGGGAGTTCCTTATGTTATAATCAAATTTCTGTTTCGAAGACCTTATAGACATATAAGGTCTTTTGTTTTGCTTTTTTATGTAAGAGGAATAGAATGTTTCTTTTAAATAAGGGATTTAGCATATTTTTAGGGACAACATAAGTATGTGGAAAATTGATGAATTATTATATTTATATAGTAATTGTGTTTTGGATTTAAACAAGAAAACATAATAAAGTTGTTTTTTTAGATTGCTGAGGAAGGAGGATGTGTAAATGAGGATGAAGAATCAAAAAACAGATTGGCCTGTATTTCTTATTAGTGGTGGTTCGCTTTTATTATTTGTAATCGCAGTTTTCTTAAATAAAGGTTATGTAGAGGGAGCTATTAATCGCAGTTTTGCATTTTCAATTAAGTACTTCGGGGCTTTTTGGCAGATTTTATTGTTAGGTACATTTATTGTTGCGATGTGTATGGCATTCTCGAAATATGGGAAGGTCAAACTAGGTAATTTAGAAAAACCTGAGATTAGTACGGCGAAGTGGCTTGCTATTATTATGTCTACACTACTTGCCGGAGGTGGCGTTTTTTGGGCAGCGGCAGAGCCAATGTACCATTTGATGACGGTGCCACCGATACATGAAGGTATATCTGCTGGAACGAAAGAAGCAGTCATGCCTGCTTTAGCACAAAGTTATATGCATTGGGGATTTTTAGCTTGGACGATTTTAGGTACAATTAGTGCGGTAGTTATGATGTATGGACATTATCATAAAGGTATGCCGTTAAAACCTCGTACGCTTTTATATCCTATTTTTGGAGAGAAATTGCGAAAGAGTTTGCTTGGAACGATGATTGATGCATTTGCAATTATTGCAGTAGCTGCAGGAACAATTGGTCCGATCGGATTTTTAGGCTTACAAGCAAGTTATGGCTTACAAGCATTATTCGGAATTTCCGACGTGTTTACTACTCAATTAGCAATTATTATTTGTGTGGTAGCTGTTTCTACTATATCTGCGGTAACGGGTATTGATAAAGGGATTCAAATAATAAGTGATTTAAATGTTAAACTAGCGATTTTATTGATGGTGTTTGTGTTATTCTTTGGACCAGGTGGATTTATTATTGATTCATTTGTTTCTTCGTTTGGGTTTTATATAAATGAGTTTATACCAATGAGCACATACCGCGGGGGTACAGGTTGGTTAGGATCTTGGACAATCTTTTTCTGGGGATGGTTTATTGGATATGGACCAATGATGGCAATTTTAGTGAGTCGAATTTCAAGAGGAAGAACGATTCGCGAAATCATCGTTGCAATTGGAATTATTGCACCTATTATTACAACGTTCTGGTTCACTATATTGGGGGGATCGGGTGTATTTTATGAATTAATGAAGCCTGGATCTATATCGAACGCTTTAAGTGAATCTGGTATGCCAGCAGCTATGATTGCAATTACAGAGCAACTGCCACTATCTAATATTATTGGACCGGCATTTCTTTTATTAACAATTTTATTTGTAGTAACAACAGGAGATTCAATGGCTTATTCCATTTCAATGGCAGTGACTGGAGATGGAGATCCTAGAATTAGCTTGCGAATTTTTTGGTCGCTTATTATGGGAGCAGTTGCAGCAATTCTTTTATATATGGGAGAAGGAAGCATTAATGCATTACAATCTTTCATTGTAGTGACAGCTGTTCCGGTATCAATTTTGTTATTCCCGATGCTGTGGCTGGCACCTAAAGTTGCAGGAGAATTAGCATTGAAGCAAGGCATTGTACAAGAAAAAGATAAAACTGCTTTCTTATTCCAGAAAGCTAGTAAATCAAAATAAATGATAAATAAACACTGAAAAGAGGAAGCATTTTAAATGAAATGCTTCCTCTTTTTCGTTTAGTCTAATACTTTTCCCTTTGTTTCTGGCACACATAATAACATTGTAATTAATCCGATTGGATAGATGATGAAAATTAAGGATAATGCTCCAAGTAAATTTCCGCCTGTAGCGAGTAAACCGATAATAACAGGGCCAAATCCAGCTAAACCACGTCCTGTACCGAAAATAAAGTTTTCCGCTGTAGAGCGAGCTTCGGCGGGATAGTTTTCAGCTAAAATGGCTCCGAATCCGCCCATCATTCCATTTGCAAAGAATCCGAGCAATGCACTTCCCCATAATAATAATGTTGAATCTGTGAATAGGAAGAAGTAAATAAGACAGTATATAGTACCACCGATATAATAGATTGCAAAAGTTTTACGACGACCAATTTTATCAGCCAGAATACCAAAGGTTGCAATTCCAATGAGCATGCCAATCGTAGAGATGAACATCCAACCGCTCGCCTTTGCTAATGTATAGTTATATTTATTTGCTAAAATAGTTGGCATCCATGTGAAAATCCCATAATATCCGAAGTTCTGGATAAACGACATAATAATAAGACCAATTGTTGTTATTGTTACTTTTTTATTTGCAAATAACTTTTTAAGTGGGAATTTTTTTATTTGTTTTAGATGTTCTGCTTCAGTAGTTGTTAAAATACCATCAGCTTCTTTTTGTAACAATTCCTTTTTGTATCGTTGTTTTTGCTCCCATATTTTCGGTTCACTTAAACTTTTACGTACATAAACAGCTAGTAAAGCTGGAATTAGTCCGAATAAGAAAACAGCTCTCCATCCAAAATGCGGGACAATAAATGCTGGAAGAAGTGAAGCTACTAAAACACCAAATTGCCATCCAAGTGCAACGACCGATGTTGCCTTAGCACGCATTTCTTTTGACCATGTTTCAGTTACGATGGCCATTCCAATTCCGAATTCACCACCAACTCCCATTCCAACTAAAAAGCGAAGAATTAATAATTGCCAGTAATCTGTTGCGAAATAAATGAGTGCTGTTGCTAGTGAAAATAGTAAGATGGTGAAGGCCATTGTACGGATACGACCAAATAAATCAGCGATAAACCCAAATAAATAAGAACCAATTAGCATACCAATTGTCGTAGCTAATGTTAAGTTTCCACCTTCAACAGGGCTTAAATGAAACTCTTTTAAAATATAAACGAGTACGAAAGATAAGAGCAGCATATCTAAACCTTCTGCGGCGTATCCTAGTGCAGAACCAAACAGTGTTTTATATCTTTTCTCTTTCGTCTCCTCTGTTGTTTGTACATCAGTGGTGATGTTCATTATTATTCCTCCTTATTTTCTTCTACAGTCGCTATGGAAGAATAACAAAAGGCCTTCTCACCTGATATGATGAGAAGGCCAAAAAAGCATACGTATCTCTAAAAAAGAACATACGTATATTGTATTCCGACTTCCTTCTCAACCTCACGGGGTTGGGTTAAAGGACTGTATGATATTACTTTATTTTTAGCACTCTTCTATTACATTGTCAAATAAAGAGGAGATTTCCATGTGTAAAATATTTCAAAAAGCATTTCATTCTTCTTGACGCCTACTTCGTTATTTTCCCATAATAAAACTAACTAAATAAAAAGGAATGAATCAAAGATGTTAAATTTAGTACTCATGATGATTGAACGCGTCGGACTTATCGTTATTTTAGGATTTTTACTCTCTCATATTAAAACATTTAGGCGCCTTCTCCATAGGCAGGACGGATATGTAGATAAGCTTAAGCTTATTTGTATTTTTTCTGTGTTTACAATTGTAAGCAATTACACTGGTATTGAAATAGCAGGAAATACGATTATGAATGAAAATTGGCTACAAGGTGTTTCTTCATCAAGTACCATTGCGAATACACGTATTATGGGTGTGGGTATTAGTGGTTTACTTGGTGGACCAATCGTAGGAGTTGGGGTAGGAGTTATCGCTGGTATTCATCGTTATATGCTCGGTGGTACGACAGCGCTAAGTTGTGCAATTTCTTCTATTTTAGCAGGGATTATAACAGGTTATATCGGATACATTTTCAAAAAATATAACCGTACAATTACACCTAAGTTTTCAGCAATTTTAAGTGTTGTTATCGCTTCTTTAGAAATGATTATGATTCTATTAATTGTAGAGGATGGAATTAGTATTGTGAAAACAATTGCGATACCAATGATCCTTGTAAATAGTTTTGGAAGTTTTATTTTACTTTCTATGATACAAGCTATTTTGCGTCAGGAAGAGAACGCAAAGGCACTTCAGACCCATAAGGTATTACGTATTGCTGATAAAACGTTACCGTATTTTCGCCAAGGCTTAACAGAAGAATCGTGTAAGCATGTGGCACAAATTATTCACCGCTTTACAGGAACAGATGCGGTATCCTTAACAGATACAGAGAAAATATTAGCTCATGTTGGATTAGCATCAGATCACCATATTCCTTCACATAGTTTGATAACTGGTTTATCGAAAGAAGTGTTAAACACAGGGAAAATAATGAAAGCAAAATCACGTGAGGTTATTAATTGTCAACATGAAGGTTGTCCCTTGCAAGCGGCGATCGTTATTCCACTCACTTCACATGGAAATACGATAGGGACATTAAAACTGTATTTCAAAAATCCTAACCAGTTAAGTCGTGTGGAAGAGGAATTAGCAGAAGGGTTGGCAAAAATATTCTCTACACAACTTGAATTAGGTGAAGCTGAATTGCAAAGCAAATTATTGCAAGATGCGGAGATAAAAGCATTACAAGCACAAATTAACCCGCACTTTTTATTTAATGCGATTAATACAGTATCAGCTTTATGCCGAACCGATGTAGAAAAAGCAAGGAAGTTATTATTACAGCTTAGTGTGTATTTCCGCTGTAATTTGCAAGGGGCACGTCAGTTATTGATTCCACTAGAACAAGAATTAAACCATGTACAGGCATACTTATCACTAGAACAAGCAAGGTTCCCAAATAAGTATGGAGTAAAGCTGTATATTGAGGAAGAGCTAAAGACAACTCTAGTACCACCATTTGTTCTTCAATTATTGGTTGAAAATGCATTGCGGCACGCTTTTCCAAAGAAACAACCAGTATGCGAAGTAGAAGTGCATGTGTTTGAAAGAGAAGGTATGGTTCACTTTGAAGTGAAGGATAATGGGCAGGGAATTGAGATAGAACGTTTAGAACAATTAGGGAAAATGGTAGTTTCATCAAAGAAAGGGACTGGAACAGCTTTATATAATATTAATGAACGTCTAGTCGGTTTATTTGGGAAAGACACGATGCTTCATATTCAAAGTGAATTAAATAAGGGGACGGAGGTTACCTTTATAATTCCAAAAAAAGTAGGGGAGGAAGAACGGGTTGTTAAAAGTATTAGTAGTTGATGATGAGATGTTAGCACGTGATGAGCTAAAATATTTATTAGAAAGAACGAAAGAAGTTGAGATAATTGGTGAGGCTGATTGTGTGGAAGACGCATTAGAGGAACTAATGAACCATAAACCAGATATTGTATTTCTGGATATTCAATTATCCGATGATAATGGATTTGAAATCGCAAATATATTAAAAAAGATGAAAAATCCTCCTGCGATTGTATTTGCAACGGCCTATGATCAATACGCATTACAAGCATTTGAAGTAGATGCGTTAGATTATATTTTAAAACCATTCGATGAAGAACGCATTGTACAGACGTTGAAGAAATATAAAAAGCAAAAACAAGCGAAAATAGAAACGAAGCAAGAAATAAAGGGGACAGATGTAACAGCAGAGATGCATAAATTAGCACTGCCAATTGAGGAATCAATCGTACTTGTAAATATTGAAGATATTATATATGTAGGACTCGTAGATGGGAAAGTAACAGTAAAAACAATGAGAGAAACATATGTAACACACGATACACTTGTAATTTTGGAAAAGAAGTTAACACAAACAAGTTTTATGCGTGTTCATCGTAGTTTTATTGCAAATATTAATCATATTACAGAAGTGCAGCCGTGGTTCAATTCTACTTATAATTTAATTATGAAAGAAGGATCAAAAGTACCTGTTAGCCGTACATATGCAAAAGAACTTAAAAAGCTGCTTCGTATTTAAGAAGCAGCTTTTGTATTTCATCCTCTTATTTTTGTAACTGATTCTGTATATGTGACGCTCTGTTTTGTAAACGCTTACTAAAACGTGTACATCTTATACAATAAAGGTACCAAATCGAAAGAGGTGGCCAAAATGAGTAAGAAAAAAGTATATAGTTTTTTATCACAAGCATTCATATTCTCAGCTATTATGTTAATTTCTAATATTATTGCAACACATTTACCAATTCCGATGCCTTCATCGGTAATCGGGTTAGTCATTTTATTTAGTCTATTATGCTTAAAAGTTATTAAATTAGAGCAGGTTGAATCACTCGGAACAGCTTTAACAGGTATTATCGGATTCCTTTTCGTCCCATCAGGTATTTCAGTTATTAATTCTCTTGGTGTAATGGGACAATATTTTGTACAAATACTAACTGTAATTGTTGTCGCAACAATTATTTTACTCGCTGTAACAGGGTTATTTGCACAATTTATTTTAGGAAAAGATGACAAAGAAACAAAAGATACAAAAGAATTGAAAGTAGTCAATAAAGGACGCAAGCACGGAAAAGTTGCGTAACCATTTTAGTATATATTGTTAGGGGGTAATGAACATGGCAAGTACAATGACTCCATATTTCGGAATCGTCGTTTCATTAATCGCATACG
>NZ_JAEHBO010000081.1:0-23301 GCF_016483575.1 Bacillus cereus group sp. N12 | reverse complement strand
GGAATAAAGAACATGTCGTTTCACAATGAGCATCAAATCTTTACTCCGTTCTATAGTTACTTTCTATATGCTACGGTTGTACTTATCGCTATTTATACATTCACCTTATTTATCGGAACCATTACTGGACATATATTCTCTCAAAGTAGTTTAACTATCATTCTATTATTTTTACCATACGGTTTGGGATTGTTAATTTCCGGATTCATTTATTCCCATACACAATGGTCTTTAGATGCAATGGGAGAAATAGAGAACCATACTCATGAGTACTTACAACATATAGGTATCATTTCACCATTAGAATCTTTTTCTATTACTTATGATTACCACCCAATAGAAACATTTGATGACTATGGCAATAAACTTTCTAGTGTACCACAGGACAATCCAATGGAGCATACTTCTGTACCTTCTCCTTGGACACTATTAACACCATTTGCTTACATCATTATCTTTTTATCAATGGCAACCTTTCTATACACACGTACACCGAACGAACAAAACGGAAAAATACTATTGTTTCCTAACTTGCAAAAATGGTTCATGATTTGCACTGTTCTATGCTTCGGACTGCTTGGCGGTAGAATATTAGGCGGACGAGATGCACTACTGTCTTATTATGTTGGATTTTTCCTATTCGCTATCATAAGTTACTTCATTTTTACACGTCTATTAAAATTGAAGTTTGCTTTTGTAGGGAAATAAATATGCATTAAGGTGGTGGATACATGTTTCAAAAAGCATTATAGATGTGAAACTATAAACACGGAACAATGGCATTAATAGAAGCTGACGAAAAAAGTCATACAATGACAAAAGAAAGATGTTAGGAATTATTTAACTCTTATATGAACTAAATAAAAAAGGCATTGCACAAGAGCAATGCTTTTTTTATTATATATATCCCGATCTAAATAAAGAGGTTATTTCACATTCTCTCTTCTTTTCCCATACTCTTTTTCTTGCTTCGTTCCAAATCCGTCACCATTTGCTACGATTTGATCTGTTGGAGCAACTATACTTTCAGCAATTCTCCATTCTCCCCCTTGTTGAATAAACACTTGCATAAAATAATTCATTCCATTTAACTGATACGGATTTTCTTTTTTCACTTCATAACGAGCTGCAACATAATACACTTGAACATTTTCAGCCTCAAACTTAGCAATATATTGTGATAATCTCGGGATGTACTGTGATGCTTTCTGAAGTGGAAGTTGTTTTACTTTTACAAGCGAAGACTTTGTCACATTGCTTATCGTATCTTCATGCCGCATGTTATCACTATGATGAAATAAAATGGCATTCTGCATAGAACGAATCCATAGTTTTGAATATAAAACAGGTTGCTTATTTGAAATATGTTGTAATTCTTTTTGAACGACATGAATTGGCGTTGCGGCATCCACGAACTTATTAAAGCAGAACATACTTCCAATCATAATGAAAAGCGTAAAAATACGTTTCATAATTTTTCACTCCGATTCTTTTTAATTAAAGTATTGGAGTTTCAAAATATTTTTATTCAAAAGAAAAAGGATAGGAAAGCTTTCGCTTCCTATCCTCATTTATTATAATACGCGGCCAAATAATTCTAATACCATTTCTATTTCTTGGTCGCTCCAACCTTTAAATCTCTCTTTATAGTATTCCTTACGCACAGCTTCAAGTTTTTCAGTTACTTCTCTTCCGTGTTCTGTAATTTCTAAGTACACGATACGACGGTCTGAATTTGAACGCTTTCTTTCTACAAACCCTTTTCGTACGAGACGATCTGTAACAGCTGTAATATGACTGGAGGTTACGTTTACTTCACTCGCAATTTGCGAAGCCATCTGTGGACTGTTTAAAAATAACGCACGTAATACAGAAAATTCATTATATGGCATATGTTCTGCAAAGCGTGTATTAATATCATTTTGTAATAAACGTATCATCTTTCGAAATGATGCGGATAAATCTAAAATCAGTGTTTCTCTTTTTTCGTTCACTAGCCTCGTCCCTTTTTTATCATATTTACACATATTATAATCTATAAATACCTATGTTGTATATGCTTTCTTTCCTCAACATTCTCATTTATGTAACTTTTTTCATATAAATTTCTTTTTTGTTCACACATATACATATAAAAAGGATGGTGATGGAAAATGCAGGGTGGAATGAATCCTTATTTACACAACGTACGCACAGCTAATACTGGTAAAGAAGCGACTATTACTGTACAAGGTGAAGGTGTTGTCAAAGCGAAACCAAATGTTGTTCTATTAACACTTGGCATTCGAACTGATAGTAAAAATGTGAAACAAGCGCAAGAAGAAAATGCAGTACAATCAAAACAATTGCTGGATGCACTTAAACAGCTTGGTATTGCTGATAAAGATATAGAAACGATTTCTTATACGATCACTCCTCAATACGAGTATGTAAATGATAAAGCGTTACTACAAGGATATCGTGTGGAACATTTGTATGAAATTACCGTTTTAAATGTACAAAAAGCAGGGGAAGTATATGATATAGCCGTTTCAAATGGAGCAAACGTAGCAAAAGGTTTACGTTTTCGAATATCTCATCCAAATAAATATTATGAGCAAGCTCTTATTCAGGCTCTGCATCAAGCGGTAGAAAAAGCTCGTGCTATTGCGAGTACATACAATTTAAATATTAATCCTGTCCCCCTCTCACTCGTTGAAGAATCTGCTCAATTACCACGGGAGATTGCTTCCTATGCTACTTTGCATGCACAAACAGCTCCACCTATTCAATCGGGAGAATTAGAAATCACTTCAACTATACGGGCTATTTTTACGTATTTATAAATAATTTCGTTTATAAGTAAACGTTATCATTTTCGTTGTTGTAAAAACATGATGTTCTGATATAATAAAGGACGGTGAGCTCTTACAAAAGAGATATCACGGGTGGGAGAGGGATATGAAAAAGAAGGTTTAACATGAAAGGAATACTTGAAAGAACATTTAAATTAGGCTTACACGAAACATCACCAAAACAAGAAGTTTTAGCTGGAGTTACGTCATTTTTCACAATCGTATATATTATGATTGTAAATGCGTCAATCTTATCAGATGCCGGCATTCCACTTGAAGCTGGAATTTTAGCAACTGTTTTCAGTTCATTTGTCGGATGTCTGCTCATGGCATTTTGGGCAAATGCACCTGCTATTCTTGTCCCAGGTATGGGTGTAAATGCATTCTTCACGTACACAGCTGTGCATACGCTCGGTTTAACTTGGCAAGAAGCATTAGCAGCTGTCTTTATCTCTGGTATTATTTTTGCAATTGCTGCGTTTACACCAATTGCTCGCGTGCTTTCAGTATCGATTCCAAAGTCATTAAAGGAAGCTATTACTGTCGGTATCGGATTGTTTTTAGCATTTATCGGATTGCAAAAAGGTGGTTTAGTCGTTTCGAATCCAAATACTGCTGTTGCAATGGGGAAATTAAGTAATCCTGTCGTTCTTGCGACATTGCTTACTCTTATCGTTGCACTTGTATTATTTATTCGTAACGTACGTGGAAACTTTTTATGGACGATTGCAATAGGAACTGGTATTGCATGGCTATTTGGTCTTGTTGATACGAGTCAAATGGGAAATAGTTCATTCTCATTCGCTAATTACGGCGATGTGTTTGGAGCTATGTCATTTGGGAAACTTTCTTCCTTACCGTTTTGGATTGCAACATTCTCCTTAAGCATGGTGCTTATTTTTGAGAACATGGGACTTCTGCACGGTTTATTAGAAGATGACCGCAAATTCCCACGTGCTTACCAAGCCAATGCGATTTCAGCAATGACATGTGGTCTATTTGGCACAAGTCCTACCGTTTCAACAGTAGAGAGTGCCGCAGGTATTACTGCAGGCGGAAAGACAGGTCTGACGTCTATCGTTACTGGGATGTTATTCTTTGCATCACTGTTCGCTCTTCCGTTTGTCAAATTAATTCCTGATAGTGCCATTGCACCAATCTTAATTATTATTGGCGGTCTGATGATTACAAGCATTCAACAAATTCCTCTGAACGACTTTTCAGAAGGATTTCCAGCGTTTTTAATTATCGTTATGATCCCGCTCACATATAGTATCGCTGATGGCATTGCGTTCGGATTTATTGCTTACCCTATCTTAAAAGTTGCACTTGGAAAGCGTAAAGAAGTCGCACCATCTATGTATATCGTTACATGCTTATTCTTAGCCATGTTTGTATTACATGCTATTGGTTAAGTAAAAAACACCGAGGTGAATACCTCGGTGTTTTTTACTTAAACCATCCTTTTTTATAAAACCAGGCCATCATTCCGCCACCAATTAACGCCATTAACAACAAACAAATAAAATAACTATACTTCCCACCAAGCTCTGGCATATGTGAAAAGTTCATTCCATATACTCCTGCAATAAATGTTAGTGGCATGAAAATAGTAGAGAAAACAGTTAATGTTTTCATAATGTTATTCATATGATGTGAGTTTAATGAAAAGTAGCTATCCCGAATATCTGCCGTCAACTCTCGGCTCGCTTCAATCATTTCAGTTAATTTAAGCAAATGGTCATGTATATCTTTAAAGTAAATCTCATGATCACTTATGCCGTAAAAACGAGTTGAATTTAAAATACGATACAATAAATCACGCATCGGAATAATTGTCCGCCTTAGCTTAGATAAATCCGCACGTATATCAAATACCTCTTCTAACACGCTTCCTGCTGTCTCACCCGTTAAATTATCATCAATCGCATTTAAATGGTCTTCAATGTAATAAACAGGTGCGAAATAGTCATCTACAATTTGGTCAATAATTGTATGTGCCACATGCAAAGGACCTTTCTTAATACGTTTTTTTTCGCCAAGTGTTTTCCATACTCTTTCGATTGCATTGTTATGAGAAAAATGGAAAGAAACAATATAACGATCACTAATAAATAAATCGATTTCATGCGGTTCTAATCCATCCTCACCAAATCCATGGAGAACTAAAAAATTATATCCATCATAAAAATCAACCTTTGGCCTCTGTACATATTCTATACAGTCTTCAATTGCAAGGGGATGGAACTTAAAATGGTCTTGCAAAATATATGTATACTCTTCTTTCGTTGGCTTATATAAATCTAGCCAATACCATACAATATGGTCTTTCGTTGTTTCTTCTAGCGAAACGTCATATAATACTTCATCTGTTTTTGTTACTGCACATATTCTAATCATAATTTCACCCATTATTATTATAAACAAAAAATAGTAAAAAAAGCCAAGGAGAAATCTCCTCAGCCTTTTTTTATCCCGTATTAACGTACAGTAAGACCCCTACCTCAACATTCAGCGAAAGCAAAGAAGTTAGGTCTGGGATCAACTGCTCGTAAACGCCCGGTTAGTGAAGGGTAATAATCAGTGGGGATAAAGCCCACGCTGATTAAAGTTTCACTTTATTACTTCGTTACAATTCCGTGTACTAAAGTTGGTGCATCTACGTGTTCTTTAGAGATTTTCATGTTCTCATAAATTTTCGCTTTTACATCTTCAACATTTTCACGGTTTGCGTAAATCGTAACAAGGGAGTCACCTTTTTTCACGCTATCCCCTACTTTTTTACGAAGCATTAAGCCAACTGCTAAATCAATTTCAGATTCTTTCGTTGCACGTCCTGCTCCTAAAAGCATTGCTGCTGTTCCGATTTCATCTGCAACGATTTCCGATACATAACCGTCTTCTTTCGCTTCTACTTCAATTTTAAATTGTGCTTGTGGCAATTTAGAAGGATCATCAACAACAGATGCATCTCCGCCTTGTGCTGATAAAAACGTTTTAAATGATTCTAACGCTTTACCGTTGTTCATCACTTCAATTAACTTTTCACGCGCATCTTCTAAAGATGAAGCTTGCCCAGCAAGGTATACCATTTGACTTCCAAGTGTTAAACATAACTCTTCTAAATCTTTCGGTCCCTTACCTTGTAATGTATCAATTGCTTCTTGTACTTCTAATGCGTTACCAATAGCCTCACCAAGTGGTTGACTCATATCAGAAATAACAGCCATCGTATTACGGCCAACGTTATTACCGATACGTACCATTGCTTCTGCTAAACGTTTTGCATCTTCATCTGTTTTCATAAATGCACCTGCTCCAGTTTTCACATCAAGAACAATTGCATCCGCACCAGCAGCAATTTTTTTACTCATAATCGAGCTTGCAATAAGCGGAATTGAGTTTACTGTTGCTGTTACATCACGAAGTGCATACAATTTTTTATCAGCAGGTGTTAAGTTTCCACTTTGACCGATAACAGCAATTTTATTTTCATTTACAAGACGCATGAATTCATCATTTTCAATTTCCACATGGAATCCTGGAACTGCTTCTAATTTATCAATTGTGCCACCAGTATGTCCTAAACCACGCCCAGACATTTTCGCAACTGGTACACCTAAAGCAGCTACTAATGGACCTAATACAAGTGTCGTTGTATCACCAACTCCACCTGTTGAATGCTTATCTACTTTTACCCCTTCAATGGCTGATAAGTCAATTGTATCACCGCTATTTACCATTGCCATCGTTAAATCTGCACGTTCTTGATCATTCATATCTTGGAAGAAAATTGCCATCGCAAGTGAACTTACTTGATAATCAGGAATATCACCATTTGTATATCCTTCAACAATAAAGTTGATTTCTTCTGTCGTTAATGCTTGTCCATCACGTTTTTTTGCAATTAGGTCCACCATTCTCATTGTGAGGTCACCCCTTCATTTGTTTTACGATAGCTTTTACTAATGCTAAGAAGTTTGCTTTAACACGTTCTGTCGTTTCAATTACTTCATCATGGTGAAGTGGCTGATCTAAAATACCAGCTGCCATGTTTGAAATACAAGAAATACCTAGTACTTTCATACCAGCATGACGAGCTACAATTACTTCAGGTACTGTTGACATACCAACTGCATCTCCGCCAAGTGTACGAAGCATACGAATTTCAGCAGGTGTTTCATATACAGGACCTGTCATTCCAACGTATACACCTTCTTGTACTTTAATGTTTAAGTCTGCTGCAACTTGTTTCGCCATTTCGCGAAGTTCTGTCGTATATGATGTAGACATATCAGGGAAACGTACACCCATTTCAGAATCATTTGGTCCGATTAATGGATTCGTACCCATGAAGTTAATGTGATCTGAAATTAACATAAGGTCACCTGGCTCGAACGATGTATTTACACCACCAGCCGCGTTCGTTACAACAACAGTTTCTACACCTAACTCTTTCATAACACGAACTGGGAATGTTACTTTTTGCATGTCATATCCTTCGTAGAAATGGAAACGTCCTTGCATTGCTACTACTGTTACACCTTGAAGTGTACCGAATACTAATTGACCTGCATGTCCTTCTACAGTTGATACTGGGAATTCAGGAATTTCGCTGTAAGGCACTGTTACCGCATTTTCGATTTCATCTGCTAATACGCCTAGTCCAGATCCAAGGATTAGTCCTACTTGTGGTGTTTCTTGAAATTTCTCTTTTAAGTATGAAGCTGATTTTGTAATAAGTTCACGATTCATTTGTTTATCCCCCTATTTCTTTAGCTCGTTTAAGAAGCTTGTTCCGTATTCTGGCATTTTCACACCGAAGTTTTCTGCTACAGTTGCACCAATATCAGCAAATGTTTGACGAAGTGGTAATTCTTGTCCGCCTTCTTTCATGCTTGGGCTATATGCTAATAACGGTACATATTCACGTGTATGATCAGTACCAGGATGTACTGGATCATTACCATGGTCTGCTGTAATTAATAATAAATCATCTTCTTTTAATTTTTCAAATACTTCTGGAAGACGTGCATCATATTCTTGCAGTGCTTCTCCATATCCTTGTGGATCACGGCGGTGACCAAATAATGCATCAAAGTCAACTAAGTTTAAGAAGCTAAGACCTGTAAAGTCCATGTTTAATGTATCTACAAGCTTATCCATTCCATCCATATTAGACTTCGTACGAAGTGATTCCGTTACCCCTTCACCATCATAAATATCAGAGATTTTACCGATAGCAATAACATCATAGTCGCTATCTTTTAATTCATTCATTACTGTGCGACCAAATGGTTTTAATGCATAGTCATGACGATTTGGTGTACGTGTGAATTTCCCTGGTTCTCCAACGAATGGACGAGCGATAACACGACCTACCATGTACTTCTCATCTAGTGTTAATTCACGTGCAATTTTGCAAATTTCATATAACTCATCAAGTGGTACTACTTCTTCGTGTGCTGCAATTTGTAGTACGCTATCTGCAGAAGTGTAAACAATTAAAGAGCCTGTTTCCATTTGCTCTTGACCAAGTTCATCAAGAATCTCAGTTCCAGAAGCTGGCTTATTACCGATAATTTTACGGCCTGTTTTTTCTTCTAATTCATCAAGTAATTCTTTCGGGAATCCTTCAGGGAACACTTGGAATGGTGTATCAATGTAAAGGCCCATGATTTCCCAGTGCCCTGTCATTGTATCTTTACCAGTAGATTTTTCTTGCATCTTTGTGTAATATCCAAGTGGTTTCTCTACTTTAGAAATACCTTTCATTTCACGAATGTTACCAAGACCTAATTTCACCATGTTTGGCATTTGTAATCCATTCATATGTTCAGCAATGTGACCAATTGTGTCAGAACCTAGATCACCAAATTGTTCAGCATCTGGTGCTTCACCGATTCCTACAGAGTCCATTACGACTAGGAATATACGTTTATATTTATTCATAACTGCGACCTCCTATAAGTTCAGTTCTACTTCTTGTAGTATGTTCAAAACGCTATAAAGTGAAACTGTTATTCATAAGAATTCTCTTTCCTTCTCATTGTCAAACAGTACTTCTTTAAATCATTCTCTAACCTATTTCGTTTTACTTGAAACGACTCAAAAACATTTCTAGTTTTTTCTAAGTCAGATGTCAGACATCTGATATTGATATCATAACATGTTTACGCTTTCTTTTTAATACATTTTCGTAGAATTTCTTATTTTATTCACACTTCTATTGTAATCCATTCGGCGAAGAAGTGCTAATTATTTTATGATTTATTTCTTCATATAAAAATAAAAAGCAGCTCTAAAGAGCTACTTTTTATTTTACTTCTACTGTTTCTTCTTTATGTTCATGCAGTTCACCTTTTCTTACATGTACTTTCACTTTGTAAACACCGTTTTCTTTGAAAGTATGTTTACTTTCATACTCTCCTTTATTCCCTTCTTTTGCTGGAATAAATTCGTGCTTTTCAACGCCATCTTTCCAAATCTCAAGCTGCACTTCAGCACCAGTTAACGCTTCTTCTTTTTGCTTTAAATGAACTTTCATCGTTGATTCAGCATTTGCTTTTATGTCACCAGCCATAAGATGAATCATTGTGTCACTTTTATGATCACCATGTGCCTCTTCTTTTTTCGCATCTTCTACTTTCGCATTCCCTACAGCAACTTTGTGTTCTTCCATAACGTGCATATCACGTGCATTTGTATGAGGAATAATATGGTATACTCCATCAGTTTCAAATATTTTCTCTACAGCATAAACACCTTTTCCTTTATGCTTACCATCTAACATCTCGTGTTTCTCGTCGCCATCTTTCCAAATCTCAAACTTTACGTCATCAGCATCCGTTACTTTTTCTTTTCCTTGTGTAACAAGTGCTTGTACTTCTGTTTTTTCACCAGGTTTAATTTCTTTCGGATTCGTTTGAAATGCTACTTTTATGGCTTCAAGTTTCTTTTCTTTTTTCGGTTCTTCTTTGTTTGTATTACAGCCAGCCAACGCTAGCATCGCAATAAATAAAGTTATAATCAGTTTTTTCATCATCATTTCCTCCTTTATACTTTATTTAGTATAGAGGAAATACATTGTAATATTCCAGTCTTCTGCTGAAAACAATATACGAAATATTTGTGAAGTTTCTGTGAAACGGCTTACTCTTCCTAATCTATGAAAAAAGAGCATAGTAACTATGCTCTCGGATGAAACTGTTTATATACATCTTTTAATCTAGCTTTTGAAACGTGCGTATAAATTTGCGTCGTTGAAATATCTGCATGTCCAAGCATTTCTTGTACAGCACGTAAATCTGCCCCATTTTCTAATAAATGCGTAGCAAAAGAATGACGTAACGTATGAGGTGTAAGTTCTTTTTCAATATTCGCTTCTTTCGCTAATCGTTTTAATATTTTCCAAAAACCTTGCCTTGATAATCGATTACCATGATGGTTTAAAAATAGTGCATCTACTACTTTTTTACCCATCAATTCTCTTCTTCCTTTTTCAATGTACTTTTGAATCGCTTCTGTCGCTAAACTTCCTAATGGAATAATTCTTTCTTTATTCCCTTTCCCAATGCAGCGAACAAATCCCATCGTTAAATGTACATCTTCTAAATTTAAAGCAATTAATTCTGAAACACGAAGTCCTGTTGCATACAATAACTCTAGCATTGCCTTATCACGAATCCCAAAAGCACTTGTCATTTTTGGTGTCTGCAGTAACGCCTCTACTTCATCGATTGATAATACTTTTGGCAACTTTCGTTCTCCTTGCGGCGTTTCGATATGTACTGATGGGTCGTGCTCTACCGCTCTTTCACGAAGTAAAAATTGGTGAAATGAACGAATTGATGCAATATGACGTGCTAATGTTTTCGAAGATTTTCCGTTTTCTTTTAAATACTGCAAAAAGTTAACAATATGCAAACGTGTCACTTCATGAAAGGTTTTCATCTGTTCTACATTTTGCAAATACTTTACATAGCTTTTTAAATCACGTTCATAAGATACTACTGTATTTTTCGCTAATCCCTTTTCGACAATCATATAATGAATAAAATCTTTTAATTGATCTTCCAATCTACACTACTCCCCATTTTCATAGAAAAACATCATTCTATTTACGAAAGCATCCTTTGCCGGTTCTTCATTCCCTGATACTTTTTCTACAGTCTCTTCTTTTGGCTTTTCATAACGATGATAGCTTTCGTATTCTTCATTTATCCATAGTATAGCGAAATAAAACAAAATCGTACAACTTGTAAATAATAAAAATACTTTTATTCCATCAAAAGTTAATTTTAAAGCTCGGCGCATTGTAAATTCCTCCAAAATATAAGTTATTACAACATATGCCAAGCTTTCACCAATTTATACCTTATTCAAATAAAAAACCTCTTCCTAGATAAATAGGAAAAGGTTATTTTTCATCCGTTTCATTTTCTTGACAGTTTTTACAAATCCCATGGAATGTTAAACGATGATCTTTCACCTTAAAGCTCCAATCTCGTTCTACTTTCCTTTCCACTTCACCAAGTAAATCTTCTTGTATTTCTTGTACAGCACCACATTGTGTACAAATCAAATGATGGTGGAAACGCTGCGCACCTTCTTGGCGTAAGTCATAGCGTGAAACACCGTCTCCGAAGTTAATCTTATCGACAACTTTTAACTCAGATAATAACTCTAAAGTTCGATAGACGGTTGCTAATCCGATCTCTGGCGACTTTTCTTTTACAAGGAGGTAAACATCTTCTGCGCTTAAATGATCTTCTTCATTTTCTAGCAGCACACGAACTGTTGCTTCACGTTGCGGTGTTAATTTATAGCTCGCTGCATGTAATTGCTTCTTAATTCGTTCAATTCTTTCTTCCATTCGGTACTACTCCCTCCTCGCCACTCTTACACCATTATATCAGAAGAAGGGCTTCTGTCAAAAGAAAAACAATAAAAACAAATTGATAATTATTCTCAAAAAGTATTTATTTTTTGTTAATAGCCTCAACAACTTCTTTCATTAAAACTGGTGATGCATATGCTTCAACGCTAGAAGCAAGAGCTAACACCACTCCGATCACTAGAAAGAAGCATGTATAACGAATTAATAATGGTAATAGTGGCTCGGTTATTTTCCTAATAAACTGATGCCTAATCATACGTAAGGAAAAGCTTGCAGCAATTGTTGTCATAACGAGAAAGACTGGAATGATAATTAAATTTTGCGGCAATACAGATACAAATGCTAATAATAATCCATTCCATCCGTGCTGACTTACTAAAAAACCTACTGTAAATCCAACAACTACTCCTTTTACAAATAATAAAATAAAAATGAGGGGCAACCCAATAATTGAAATCCCTAAAATCCAAATAAAGCCGATATATTTTAATTGCGAAAAGTAACTTTCTCGAAACATTTCGCCTGCAATAGCAAATTCTCCTTTAGAAACTTGTCCAAAAAAACGTTGTAAATAAAATGATAAATCTTGCTTTTGATTCATTTGTAAACTATTCACAAGAATAGCTCCAAATATTACTCCCATCAATAATAAAACAGCATTAAATATATATAATGAAGAGTTTTCCTGTATGTGAGACATTACGCGGTTTTGCCAAGTTTTTCGCCACATTTTTCTTCCCTCCGTTCACACTCTTACTAAAAATGTATGAAAGAAAGAAAAAAAGTATGACGAATTAACATTGAAATTCCGCTCTACTTTGCTAAACTAAAAAGTAGAGAATAGGAGGGATTTCTCTTGAAACCATTATTATTAGATTTTCCAACATTATTTCAAACTGAACGCTTACAAGTTCGCAAGCCGTTTCCAGGTGATGGTGCAGAAGTATATGAAGCAATCCAAGCTTCTCTAGAAGACTTAGTACCATGGATGCCAATTGACGCTGAAACAGAAGAGAGTGCTGAAGAAATCGTTCGTAACGCTCACGGGCAGTTTTTACTTCGTGAAACACTTGATTTTCACTTATACGATAAAGTATCCGGTACATTCATCGGAGCTATTACGCTCAAGCCTGAAAACTGGGATATTCCAAAGTTTTCACTTCATTTTTGGCTCCATAGTGCTTATACAAAACAAGGCTATATGACTGAAGCTGTTAAAGGTGCCATTCAATTTGCCTTTGATAAGCTAGGTGCTAGAAGGATTGAAATTCGTACTGATGCAACAAATGCCAATGCATGTAACTTAGCAGAACGTTTAGAATTTATTCTAGAAGGTACAATGGAAAATGATTTCCTTGCGCCAGATGGCAGCTTACGTGATGCACGTGTATATGCAAAAATCAATTAAAAAACACTCGCCTTTGGCGAGTGTTTTATTTTTGTAATTGTAAATATTGCACAGCGAACATCGTCTTCGCATCATGAATACGAAGGTCTTTCATAAGATCAATCGCTTCTTCTAATGATACTTCCATTAATTCCACAAACTCATCTTCATCTAAAGCTGCTTTATTTTCTTTTTTTGTCAAACCTGTCGCTTTATATACATATAAAATTTCATCTGCAAATCCTGGAGATGTATAGAAAGAAGTAATGAGCTCCATATTTTCACATACATATCCTGTTTCTTCTTCTAATTCACGAACTGCTGTCACCTCTGGCTTTTCCCCAGGTTCTAATTTCCCAGCAGGAATTTCAATAATCGCCTTCTCAAGCGCTTTACGGTACTGCTCAACAAGCACAATTTTCCCCTCATCAGTAATAGCAATAATAGCAACTGCACCAGGGTGATTTACGATTTCACGTTTACTCATTTCTCCATTTGGTAATACTACATCATCAACACGAACTTTTATAACTCTACCATCAAAAATCGGCTCAGTTTTTACCGTTCTCTCTGCAAGATTACTCATACTATTTCATCTCCCTGTTCTATTTCCTATTCTTTCTTCATACATTTTACCACATTGAAAGGAGCGTGATAGAAATGAAAGTTTATATTTTACCAAATCGCATCACGTTAGTCGGCAAAGCATGGCAAATTCGCCATAAACTAAAACAATATGGCAAAGAGTATACAACCGTACAAGAGTGGATTACAGCGAATAAAAAGTAAACGTTTGTCAACCTCTTTTCCCTTTCGTACAATAAAGGAAAGGAGGTTGACTTATGAAAAAACGTCAATTAGGAAACTCAGATTTATTTGTGACAGAAATGGGACTTGGCTGTATGTCTCTCGGCACATCTGAAACAGAAGCTATGCGCATTATCGATGAAGCAATCGATTTAGGAATCAATTTTTTTGACACAGCGGATTTATATGATTATGGATTAAACGAAGAATTTGTTGGAAAAGCATTGAAGGGAAAACGAGACCAAATTGTTCTTACAACAAAGGTTGGAAATCGATGGACAGAAGAAAAAAACGGCTGGGCTTGGGACCCTTCTAAAGCCTACATAAAAGCCGAAGTAAAAGAAAGTTTACGTAGACTTCAAACTGATTATATTGACCTTTATCAACTTCATGGCGGAACGCTGGAAGATCCGATAGATGAAACTATTGAAGCTTTTGAAGAATTGAAAAAAGAAGGTATTATTCGCCATTACGGTATTTCTTCTATACGTCCAAATGTCATCCGTGAGTATGCAAAACGCTCAAATATCGTTAGTGTACTAATGGAATATAGCCTTTTAAATCGTCGTCCAGAAGAATGGTTCCCACTTCTTAATGAACACCAAATTAGTGTCATTGCCCGCGGACCACTTGCGAAAGGAATTTTAACTGACAACAATGCTAAAAAGATAGAAAGAGTAAAAGAAAAGGACTATCTCTCGTATTCTTACGATGAATTAAACACTACACTCGGGAGTGTAAAAGAAGTTATCGGAGAAAAATCTTTAACAGGAACAGCTATTCACTATTGCTTACATAACGAAACTGTTGCAGCTGTTATACCTGGTGCAAGCTCTATTCAACAATTACAGATAAATGTACACGCTTGCCAACAGTTACCTGTAACAAAAGAAGAATATATACAACTTCAAAAAATCGTTAAACATGATTCATATGCCTTGCACCGTTAAAATATCGATTTACTGATAAAAACAGATGACTGCCCCCAACATTAAACATTAGGAGGCAGTCTTTTTTATAACGTATCATATTTGTCCGGATTCGTTCCTACATGTAAATTGCGATTTAACGTATTAATTTGATTCATCTCTTCTTCAGTTAATGAGAAATCAAAGATAGTAAAATTCTCCTGAATACGAGATGGTGTCACAGATTTAGGAATCGTTACTATCCCACTTTGAATATCCCATCGTAATATAACTTGTGCGGGTGTTTTTTCATATTTGTTAGCAATCCCCTGAATAATTGGGTGCTCGAATACTTCGCCGCCCCTCATTAACGGACTCCACGCTTCCATTTGAATTTGCTCACCTTCACAGAAATTACGCAATTCAAATTGTGTTAACATCGGGTGAAGTTCCACTTGGTTTACCATAGGCTTCACTTTACAATTTGGTAATAACAGTTCTAAATGATGTTTATGAAAATTAGAAACACCAATCGCGCGTACTTTACCTTCTTCATACAATTTTTCTAAAGCTCGGTACGTTTCAATATACTTCCCTCTAATTGGCCAGTGGATTAAATATAAATCTACATAGTCCATCTGTAATTTCTTTAAGCTGTTTTCAAATGCTTCGAGTGTCTCCTCGTATCCTTGATCGTCGTTCCAAACTTTTGTTGTAATAAATATGTCTTCTCTCGGAATTCCTGATTCACGAACTGCCTCACCGACACCGCTTTCATTTTCATATACAGCTGCTGTATCAATCGAACGGTATCCAACTTCTAACGCTGTTTTTACTGCTTGCTTTACTTCTTCGCCTTCTTTCGCTTTATAGACGCCTAGACCAATCATCGGCATTTTCACGCCATTATGAAGTGTAGTTGTTGGAATATGCACAGTCGTTCTCCCTTTCATTGTTACATTTTATAAACCACTACTTTATTTCAACAAGATTCATCCAAAAAGTCAAAATATACGTATAGTTGACATAATAATTTTATACACTAAAAATACGAACTCAATTATTTACGTTTCCTTTTCTCCATTCTTTTGCTTTTTCATCAATATTACGTACAAACTCGTTTTTCCCTTCCGTATATAACGTGCCATCATATGTATATTTTTCGGCTAGTTCTCTCTTTAAAACTGCATACGCCTTTGCTTCTTCACAATGCGCCATCATATAATCACGAAACGCTAAATGCCTTACTATCTCAGGATTTCCTTTTTCAAACACGTGTAAGTGATACGAGCGTTTTTCCTCCGTTCCATGAATAAAATAACGGCGTCTTGAAATACCATTTTCTCCTTTTACGATGTAACCAAGCTCTTTAAATCTTTCATTCCAACGATCTACACGATCGATACTTTCTACCTCCATAATCATATCGATAATAGGTTTAGCTGCTAGTCCTGGCACTGATGTACTGCCAATATGATGAATCTCCACTGTTTCTGGCAGCACAGACTTCAATCTTTCGGCTTCCATTTGAAATTTTTCAATCCAATGATTTTCATATGGTACGACTACAATTTTTCTCATTTTAACTCCCCTTTTCTTACAAGCTCGTCAAAAAAATGACCAGCGATATACACTGATCATTTTCGTTATTATTTAAAGTCTTTCCAAGTAAGATTACTTTCACTTAACAGTTCTTCAAATGATTTATTCTTTTCACGTTCTTTTTGCTCTTGACGCTTTCTTTCCAGTTCTGCTGCCTCTTTTTTCTCTTCTCTCACTTGTAACTCTTTTTTCTTATTTTTTAATTGTTGCATGAGTGAATCATTTAATTGATCACCTAATGTAAGTGATTCTTTCTTCGGTTGGTTCATTTGAGATTGTCTTTGCACTTGCCTTTGTTTCTTTTTCTTCATACCGCTCACCTTTTACTTTTTTCTCCATTATAGAGGATACATGCTGAAATCGACAATAAAAAAGGCTCATTACTCTATTATTCATTATTTGTAAATTTGTTAATTTTTTAAAAAAACTAAATTTTTATATAGATATAATCCTATGAATCTATTAAAATTATGTCGTATGATGTCAGATTATAAAAAAAGGAGAAATGAATTATGTGGAAAAAAATTATTCCCGCTGTCGCAGTTTTAAGCACCATTACTTTTTCAAGTGTATTCGCCGCTCCCCCATCTCAGACTCCAGCCGAACAAAACCGTTACATAGACGTACAAATGCTTGGCATTAATGATTTCCATGGACAACTAGATACTGTTAAAAAAATTAATAATAAAGAAGCTGGTGGCGCTGATTACTTAGCCACTTATTTAAAAGAACGTAAAAAACAAAACACTAATACGCTTCTCGTACATGCTGGCGATATTGTCGGAGCTAGTCCACCAGTTTCAGCATTGTTACAAGACGAACCAACGATTGAATTTTTAAACGACTTAAAATTTGATGTAGGTACAATCGGAAACCATGAATTTGATGAAGGCATCGATGAAATGAAACGACTCATTTACGGTGGTTACCACGAAAAAACAGGGAATTTCAAAGGAGCAAACTTCCCTTATGTCGCTGCAAACTTCTATAACAAATCAACTGGTCGCTTATTCTTACCACCATTTACTGTAAAAATGGTAGATGGTGTTCCTGTAGGATTCATTGGTGTCGTTACAACTGATACACCAAATGTCGTTATGCCTACTATGCTTAAAAATGTACAGATCACTGACGAAGTGGAAGCGATTAATAAATCAACGCAACAATTAAAGCGTCTCGGTGTTAAATCTATCGTCGTCCTTGCACATGTTGGCGGAACGACAGATGAATCTGGTATAACAAATGGCGACCTTAACCGAATTGCAAATGAAGCTGATCCAGAAGTTGATGTTATTTTCGGTGGGCATAGTCATACGTATGTAAATGGTACTGTTAATAATAAACTTATCGTACAAGCGAACTCTTACGGGATGGCTTTCTCAGACGTAGATGTAACAATTGACCGTAAAACAAAAGATATCGTAAAGAAAAAAGCTGAAGTTGTTACAACATACCATGAAGGTGTCGAACCTGATAAACAAGTAAAACAAAAGTTAGATCAATATAAAGAAAAAATCGCACCTCTTGTAAATGAAGTAGTCGGAAAATCTACAGCACCTATTGACCGTAAACAAAACGATGCTGGTGAATCTACACTTGGAAATTTAGTTGCCGATGCACAGCGCCAAACTATGCAAACTCAAATCGCACTTATGAATCCTGGTGGGATTCGTAATGACTTAGACGCTGGTGATATTACATGGGGCGAATTGTACGGCATTCAACCTTTTGGAAATCAGTTGATTAAAGCAGATTTAACAGGTCAAGATATTCGTGATATTTTAAATCAACAATGGCAAAAAGGAACAACGAGAATGCTGCAAATTTCAGGTGTTCAATATACTTGGGATGCAAGCAAACCAAACGGTGAAAAGGTTACGAATATACGCTTAACAAATGGAGAAGAATTATCTCCATCTAAAACGTATAGCGTAGTTGCAAATGCTTTCTTAGCTTCTGGTGGTGATGGATTCGTATCATTTAAAAATGGTAAAAATGCAGAGACTGGTCCAAATGACTTTGAAGCACTAGTTGATTATGCAAAACAAGTAAAAGAGCCAATTCAACCAACTATTGATGGTAGAATTCAAAAAATAAATTAAGTACGCTCGAAATACGCACTCTGTACTTTTCATTGCAAAGGATATGCACTTATCCTTTATTCTAGCCGTAATATACATGAAACAAAGAAAAGGATACTCGTTCTTATAATGAACACAGTATCCTTTTCTTCAATTATCAAAATGTGATGTGTTGTTAAAGTCATATTGCTGTAAAAATTGTTGTAATGCCTCTTCTACAAGTTTAGATTTTTGAATCCCTTTTGATTCTGATATGATGTCTAATCTTGCTAATATTTCTTTATTAATAGAGAAGGTACGTTTCTTTTTTTCTGTACTTTTACTCATAATTGGTGCACTTACTTCTTCTCTCTTTCTTAATAATTCATAAATACTTTGTAATTGCTCATAAATTAATACTTGATAATCTGTTTTCGCATATTGAAGGGCGGTCGCTTCTTGGAGTTGTAAGTGACGTGGTTCTTCTCCATCTCCTACAAAAATACGTTTCTTCCGTTCTCCATCATACTCGTATCCAATCCACCTTAATTTCTTCGATAATGTATACGGACTTATTTCAAGGCGCTTTGCTATAATAGCGATGGATTCACGTCTATTTAAACAATCTATAATTTCTCCAATCGTCACAATTTCCCCTCCTCCCATGTTGAAATGACACTAGCATGGTATGTTACAATGATTTTCTAACAGTATATGCAAAATAAATAGCCTGTGCGATTCATACGATTTCAGAAAAGGAGGTTTTCAATATGCTTTTTCGTAGCTGTACCCCACAGTTCTATAATGAAAATAAACAACTCATTCCTAATAGTATTGCTACGATGGAAAGCGTTATGATTAACAACCGAAAACAATTCCTCCTCATGCGTGGTCAAAACATAGAACAGCCTATTTTATTATGCTGTCACGGCGGACCTGGCATGGCACAAATCGGATTTATTCGCCATTTCCAAAAAGAATTAGAGAAGCACTTTATCGTTATTAATTGGGATCAACGCGGGGCAGGTAAATCCTTTTCAATGAAAGATTTCGGAGCAAATTTCACAATCGAACAATTCGTTTCCGATGCAAAAGAAGTGATTCAATATGTACTTAAAAGGTTCAACAAACAAAAACTATTTCTCGCTGGTCATTCTTGGGGAAGTATTATTGGGCTTAACATAGCACATCAATATCCAAAATATATCGAGGCTTACATCGGTATAGGGCAAATTGTACATATGAAACAAAATGAAGAATTGCTATATCAACATTTAATTCATTCTGCCAAAAAACATGATCATAAAAAAGCATTAGCTTCCCTTTTAAAATTAGGCAAACCACCATTTTTAGATACGAGACGTCTTATTATTCAAAGAAAGTGGCTTGGCACATTTGGAGGCGCAATCCAAAACGGATCTTCCTTTTCTTTCATGCGAAAAGGTTTCTTTTCTCCTGAGTATACGCTATTAGATTGGTTCAAGTTTCTCGCAGGAAATTTAAAATCTGGCGTTTTATGGGAAGAAATGCTGACAATCGATTTCTTTTCGTCTATTTCAAGTTTATCTATTCCGGTATATTTTTGTTCTGGTCGCTATGATTATCAAACTCCGTATGCACTCGTTCAAGAATATTGTGATGTTATTGAAGCACCCATAAAGAAAATGATTTGGTTTCCAAATTCAGCACATTCTCCTGATCTAGAAGAACCAGAACTATTTGCTAATTCTTTACAATCCATCAAACAAGAGCTATCTTTTCATCATTAAATACAAAAGGCTCTTTTACATTTCATAGAAAACATTTTATAATAATATGTCGCAAGTATTATGTATAAATATAGCAAACTGCTTCATATTCACTTGCCTTAACAGAATAAAAATTAGGGAGATTATATCTATTATGAACGCTGTACTCGTCGCAGTAGCAGTCATGCTATTGCTTAGTTTGTTACGTGTCCAAGTCATTGTCGCCATTATTATTGGAGCTCTAACAGGCGGACTTATCGGCGGACTCGGTATTTCAGAAACAATTAACACTTTTACAACTGGTCTTGGAAACAGTGCCCCTATCGCATTAAGCTATGCAATGCTTGGCGGTTTCGCTATTTCTCTTTCTAAAACAGGACTTCCAGATGCCATGATTCAAACCGCATTAAAATGGATTGGCAACGAACAAGACACAAAAAAACAAGTTTATTCTAAAATACTGATTTTATTCATCATTTTAACAATGGCTTGTTTCTCACAAAATATTATCCCTGTTCATATCGCTTTCATCCCAATCTTAATTCCTGCACTTTTAAAAGTATTAAACGAGCTGAAAGTAGATCGTAGACTTGTCACATGTATTATTACATTCGGGTTAATTACACCTTATATGTGGATCCCTGCAGGATTCGGAAAAATTTATCATGACGTATTGCAAACAAATGCTGCCCAAAGCGGCCTTACATTTGATGTCGCGCTTATCCCAAAAGCGATGACTATTCCAGCAATCGGAATGATTATCGGATTATGTGTAGCGGTATTCATTACGTACCGAAAACCTCGTACATATGAAACAGAACAAATTCATACCGCCGAAAGTGAAATCGTTCCCTATACAAAGCGAAGCATCACTTTCGGATTATTATCTATCACAGCTACATTAACTGTTCAATTAGCAACAGAATCAATGATTTTCGGTGCCTTAGCGGGGATTATTGTCTTATCAATTAGTGGTAGTCTCCCCCTTAAAGAAGCAGATGCAATATTAACAAGCGGAATGCGTATGATGTCCTTTATCGGATTTGTTATGATTTCTGCCGCTGGATTTGGCGCTGTTCTTCGAAAAACAGGACATGTTGAATCACTTGTGCAAACGAGTGCACATTTCATCGGAAATAACAAACCGCTTGCTGCATTTCTTATGCTCGTTATCGGACTTCTCGTTACGATGGGAATTGGTTCATCCTTTTCAACCATCCCTATCTTAACAACAATTTTTGTACCCCTTTGCATTCAGCTTGGATTTAGTCCAATGGCTACAATTGCAATTATCGGTACAGCAGGAGCGCTAGGTGATGCAGGATCTCCAGCATCTGATAGTACACTTGGACCAACATCAGGTTTAAACGCTGACGGTCAACACCATCATATATGGGATACATGTGTACCGACTTTTCTGCATTATAATATACCGTTACTTATATTTGGCTTTATTGCCGCAATTACATTGTAAAAGGTGCGTATAAAACGCACCTTTTACTTTTTCATTTTCCCTTTTAATTGTTGAAAAGCTATTTTCGCTTCTTCTTCGACGTAGTTTTCAATTGCTGGTAGTGATGGACCTATCCATTCACTCTCTATACTCCCATTCGGTCCAATAATTTTTAATTTTTCTGGTATATGTATATTTAGAAATTTGGCTGCTCGAATTAACTCGGTAGCAATCTTATCACTTGAGGTTACAATTCCATCTATATACGGATGAGTTTGCAATAATGTAATAAACTGTTTATTCGTATACCTTTGTACACATGCTTCTCGATAAGAGATCCCTTCATCCCAAACAGCGTCTAAAAATCCTGATATACGCTCTTCCATTTCTTCACTTTCTTCCCCCTCACCGAAATAAGCAAGAAAGTGACATGCTTTCTCTTTTAATAAAGAAACAGCCCTCTGTCCACTTTCATAATGATTTGTAAGAGGTTGTTTTTCCTCCATCACAACAAATGGGAATTCGATTTTCCCTAGACTTTTAAAAACTGATTTTGTCAAAATAACACCTGCAACGTTATTTTGCTTCAACATATGTATGTATCTATCTTTATTCTCTATATTACAAACGATTATTTGATAGCCTTCTTTATATGCTATTTCCTCAATACAATGTAGCAAAGTGATGTTTAATGGGTTACATAAATTCTCTACAAGTAATGCAATGATTGTTGAATTCTCTTTAAATAATGGCTTTGCTGCACTGTTTGGCCTATAACGTAATTCCTCAATTGCTTCCTTTACTTGTTTTACTGTTTCGTCATGAACGTATCCTTTTTCATTAATAACTCGTGAAACGGTTGCGACTGAAACACCTGCCAATTTTGCAACATCACGTATAGTTGCCACATCGTCACCCCTTAATATGGTAATAGATTACAATTTTAAGGTAACTTAAATTACAATATTCGTCAAGAATAATAACTTATATTTCTGAAAATTGTTACATCATTTCAATAAACGATACTCCATCTGAATTTCATGTAAAATCGGGATATTATCATATCCAATGCGCGGAATTTCTTGCTTTATTTTTCGCGCCTCTTCTACTGCATTTACATATAAATTTGTCATCATGAAATTACGTTTTTGATAAAAGCGTAACGCGTTCATATTATCATTTGTTGTAATAAGCCAAACTCCTTGGCACTGTGCTTCTTGAGCAACTTGCAATACGCAATCCACAAGCTTCGTCCCGATCCCCTTCCTCTCTTCAAAACTATCTAACGATACAATTTCACACAAATTCCCAGTCACTTCATATGTTATAATTCCGATTATTCTGTCATCTGAAAACGCAACAAATCCTGGTAGCTCTTCTAACTGATGCCCCTTACCACGCGAAACCATCAATGAGCTCCCCCAGTTTTCACACATGAACATTCGGACTTTTTCTTTCATTGTTGATGTAATTTTTTTGATATGCACCATTTCCTATTTCTCTCCTTTTCTATCCTTGTGATACAATGTAAGTGTATCACATGTAACGGTATTTGGAGGATGAGGTAAAGTATGAAACGTTTTTTTGCAGCATTGTTTACTAT
>NZ_JAEHBO010000080.1:0-23465 GCF_016483575.1 Bacillus cereus group sp. N12 | reverse complement strand
GTTTTTCCACAAGCGAGGATGCATTGTAGTTTGTCATCATTTTCAATGACGAAATATGTAATTGCATGCTCTTGTTGTTCTATAATGATAGCAGATAGTTTGGCAACTTCTTGCATAGAACGATTTATAAATACTTTAGAAATAAGGAATCCAGCATGTATTTCTGCAGGCTGTTGTAATAGTTCATTTGCCTCTGCAAATAATAATTTTTCATTCATTGTCTGTATCGCTTTTTCGTTTTCTTTTTGAGAGATAAGAAGTTGTGCTACTTTTGCTGGAATATCAGTTTCGCTACTATTTAATTGTTTAGAAACATCTTTCATAATTTGTTGCTGTTGTCCCATTAATTTCAGTGTGCGCCAGCCAGCGATAAACGTTAATCGAATACCACCTTTATTGCGCTCCCAATTAAGTACTTGAATAAGACCTACTTCACCTGTACGTCTCAGATGAGTTCCACCACAGCCGTTATAATCAAAGTTTTCGATAATAACAACGCGTATATTTTCGGTTAAAGTCGGTTCTTTACGAAGAGGTAACGTTTTCGCTTCCTCTAAGTTCATCCACTGAATACGGATTGGGTGGTTTTCAAAAACAATATTGTTGGCAATTTGCACTGCTTTTTCAATCGTTTCTGCAGGAAGATTTTCTGTTTCTAAATCAATTGTCACCGTATCTTTTCCAAGGTGGAATCCGATAGTGGGTATGTTAAAATGATCCCAAAAAGCAGCAGATAAAATGTGCTGAGCTGCATGTTGCTGCATATGATCAAAACGGCGCTCCCAATTAATTTTACCTTCTACTTCTGCTGTTTCTAATTGTTCTGCAATGAAGTGGCGGATTTCTCCATTTACTTCTTCAACATTAGTGACTAAGGTACCATTTAGTGTGCCAGTATCATATGGTTGTCCACCGCCTGTTGGGTAAAATGCCGTTTCATTTAAAACAACATATAAGTTATCTTCTTTATCATAATCTTGCTTTATAATTTTCGTAGTAAAGTCTTTCGTATAAGCGTCGATGTAATATAATTTTTGCTCCAATTTTCTTTCCCCTTTCGTATTCACTAGTTTCATTGTAAAACAATTGAAATAAGTTTCCTAATATTTCAGAAGAAAGAAACTATTTTTAGAATTTTCTTGCTATAATAAGGAAAAGAAAATGCGGGGGTGGAATGAAATGCTATATGAAAACGGCGTAGATAAACTGCTTAGTTTAAACAGAAATATTTCTGAATTATACCGAGAATTAAATGAAATGGCCCGGATTTTAACGGAGTGTAATCGAGAAAGCGTGAAATTTGATCGGTTATATGTAAAAGAGTTACTGTGGAAAAAAGAAGATGTGATAGAGAAGTATGATCAATTACTTGTGCAGCTTTGTATGAATGAATGCTTTGATTTAAAAAGTGTAATTACTGGCGAATATAAGTATACATATGAAGAAGTAGAAAGTATTGTTTTACAATTTAATGAAAAGTATAACGTAGCAATTTTAATTAAAGATATTTGTAAAGAATTACAGTTTACATATGGCATTGATATGGACATATCGAGAGCGGCTCGGGTGCAAACATCTCAAGTATAAAAAGGAAAAAGAAAGCAGATCCTTTGCTTTCTTTTTTTATGTAAGAAAAGGGAGAGTAGGTTTAAAGATGAAGGGGAAGTTACAAAATATTCATCCACTTGGCATGACAATTATAATAGGGACATTATTTGCAAGGTTTGCAACTTCAATGAGTATTCCTTTTTTAGCAATTTATTTAACAACTGTTAAAGACGTTTCAGCTGGAATGACGGGTGCTATTATTGGAACGAGTGCGCTTGTTGGAGTGTTTGCTAGTTTTATTGGGGGCAATTTATCGGATCGATTTGGTCGGAAGATGATTATAATATGGTCCATGATTGTTTGGGTGTTTGTATTTATCGGATTTTCAGTTGCAGATCATGTTTTGAGTTTCTTTTTATTAAACGCTTTGAATGGATTATGTCGTTCTTTTTTTGAACCGACATCAAGAGCGTTATTATCAGATTTAACAAAGCCAGAGTATCGGTTACTCGTCTATAACTTACGATATGGTGCAATAAATGTTGGGGTTGCGATTGGACCAATTGTTGGATTACAGCTCGGAAGTGCAAAATCAACAATTCCTTTTTTAGTAGCCGCTGGAGTTTACATTCTATATACAGCTATATTAGCACTGCAATTTAAGAAATATCCACTTAGTAAAAAGAAAATGAATACAGAAAATCCTGTTACAATGCTAAATGCAATTCGTATATTGCGAAAGGATGTAGTATTTTTAGTTGCGTTAGTCGGTATTATTTTGAGTAATAGTGGTTTTTCACATTTAACGACGACAGTATCTCAATATTTTGCTAATGCACATATATTTCAGGATGGGGTAAAGTTGTTCTCATATATGCTAGCTTTAAATGCAATTGTAGTAGTGGTTATTCAATACCCTGTCATTCAAATGTGTAAAAAGTATACACCGTTAGCATCAATTATGGTTGGAACGTTATTTGTGAGTGGGGGATTATTTGGATTTGGACTAGTAGAATCTATGTTAGGAGCAGCTATTTGTACCATTATTTTCACATTTGGAGAAGTTTTAATGTTTTCAATGACAGATGTATTTATTGATGAGATCGCTGATTCCAACCTGAAAGGAACATACTTCGGAGCGATGGGCTTTTCAGGAATTGGAGGAGTAATTGGTCCTTGGTTTGGGGGAGTACTACTCGATTATTACGGGTATCAAAATGGGTTTGTAGTATTTTTAGCGCTAGCCCTATTTTCAACTGTAGCATTTCCTGTACTTTTAGTTACAAAAGATTTATTGAAAAAAAGGTACGATAGAAATTATAATATAGAAATACAAGTGAAATAAAATAAGCCCCAGCAACTTGCTGGGGCTTATTTTTGTATTTACGTTAACTCTCAATTTGAAAAAAGAACCTTCTTTTCATGCTTATTGGCAACTTCATTTTTGGAAATATGAATGGCTAAAAATCCATTCTCTAAGCAGGCTAGCATCTTCTTATAAATGATAGTAGTAGGTAAAGAGATTGTTCGCTGTAAAGAAGTATTTTTATGAAGTATGCATATATTTAGGCCTGTCTCCATCTTTTTAATGCGTACATTTTGTTCAGTCACATTTGGTACATCTGTTTCCAAAATGTATTCTTCCTCTGTTTCACAAAGATCGATATGAATTTCATTTGGAAAACTAAAGTTGCTACAAGAATCAGAACAAAATTGATCCATCCATTCTTCGAAACCATCAACATGAAAAAGACAATCCTTCTTTTTCTTGCCCATGTAAGACACCCTCCGTAAAATATCAATTCATATCATGTTATGCATGAATGAAATAGAGGTGAAGAATAAATGGCAAAATATAAACATTTTATGTCGAATATACACAGTATGTGAATATTTTCTTATTACATATCATGATGCGCATGGTTTTTTTGGCGTGAATGGTTACGATTTTTTACTTTATGAGATCCGCTTAATGGTTCAGGTTGTCCTTTTTTTTCTTTCGATTCACGATTGTTTTTTCCCATTGTATGTGACACCTCCTCTTTCTATTTAGAATGAGAGAAGTTTGTAAATTTATACGAGAATGTTTTTAGAAAAAAGGGTAAAGATAAATGGGACTAACTATTATGGAAAGGGGATTGTATAATGCCATATCATAAAGATAAGCAACAAGCTTTTCAAGCAGCTCAGCAAGGGGTTACACAAGCAGAAAATTCATTTAACAATATCGTGAAAAATGATCCGAACTACGGTCATGATTTAAAAGAGTTACGTCAAGAGGTTCAGGAAGCGTATGAACAAATTCAAAATGCACTAGAAGTAGCTTCGGAAACGCAACGTCCACAACTTGAGCAATACGAAAATAATCTTCAAAATATTATGCGAAATGTAGATCAACTAGAAAAGTAAAAGAGGTTGTTGCGTATTCGACAACCTTATTACTTTAACGAACGCTATGTTAAAACAGAAGGTTTTTCTATTAGTTTTTTCTTTACTATGTGCAGTACATATATTTCAAGTGGAAAAAGTGGAAGCGAAAATGTTGCTTAGAAAAGAGCTAGAACCAACTGGCTATGTAACGTGGGAAGTACCTAATAGTGAAAAAATTATCGCAATTACATTTGACGATGGACCTGATCCAACTTATACACCACAAATATTAAATTTATTACGCCAATATAAAGCAGAAGCGACTTTTTTTATGATTGGATTCCGTGTGCAGCGTAATCCATATTTAGTAAAGCAAGTGTTAAAAGAGGGGCATGAAATTGGAAATCATACGATGAATCATTTGTATGCGAGTAATTCATCTGATGAAAAATTAGAAAATGATATTTTAGATGGAAAGAAATACTTTAAAAAATGGGTGAAAGAACCTTTGTTGTTCCGTCCTCCAGGCGGATATATTAACGATGCTGTATTTAAAACAGCTAAAGAAGCTGGTTATCAAACTGTTCTATGGTCGTGGCATCAAGACCCTCGTGATTGGGCGAATCCAGGTACTGAGTCCATTGTAAATCATGTTGTGAAACATGCTAAAAGTGGAGATATTGTACTGTTGCACGATGGAGGAAGTGATCGTAGTCAAACAGTGGCAGCGTTATCGAAAATTTTACCTGAGCTTAAAAAGCAAGGATATCGATTTGTAACGGTTTCGGAGTTATTACGTTATAAACATTAGAAAAAAACCAAAAGGCAGACATACCTTTTGGTTTTTTTGTTACTGATTCTTTTTACGTTTCTTATTATTTTGTCGCTCTGCTGGAGTTAACGCCTCATTTGAAAACTCTTCGTTATAACCAGCACCTTGTCCTTGTGCGGATGCAACATTCATTCCTGAAATAGTATGATTTGCTTTTCGTTTACTCATTTTTCTCACCTCTATAATGTTTTTTTATAGATAAAACATGAGCTGTTCATAACATATATGAACGTAAAGTAAAGCGCTGAAAGAGTACTTTACTTTATGGTAATAGTATTCATAAGGAGCATGAACACTATTCAAATTTAGAAATATAAAGAAAACTTATGATAATCCATAAGTTTCTTATTATTTACTTATTTAGAAAGTTGTAATAAGATATTATCGTAAGGTATTGAAAAGTTTGTCTACATTTTATATTCAGACAACTTAGTCACGTTTAACAGGGGGGAAACATAATGGTCAAACATAATCCATTTCAATCACGCGCAACTTTCGAAGTAGATGGAAAAACGTATCATTATTATCAATTGAAAGCGCTTGAAAACGCAGGGGTTGGCAACGTATCTCAATTACCATATTCCGTGAAAGTTTTACTTGAATCTGTACTGCGTCAAGTAGACGGACGCGTAATTACAGAAGAACATGTTACAAATTTAGCGAAATGGGGAACGAAAGATGTTCAAGATATCGATGTTCCATTTAAACCATCTCGTGTAATTTTACAAGACTTCACAGGTGTTCCAGCTGTTGTAGATTTGGCTTCGCTTCGTAAAGCAATGGCAGACATGGGCGGAGATCCTGATAAAATTAATCCAGAAATTACTGTAGACCTTGTAATTGATCACTCTGTACAGGTTGATAGAGCGGGTACGGCAGATGCGCTTGCATTCAACATGGACTTAGAGTTTAAACGTAATGAAGAACGTTATAAATTTTTAAGCTGGGCACAAAAATCATTTGATAACTATCGTGCAGTTCCACCAGCAACAGGTATCGTACACCAAGTAAACCTTGAATATTTAGCACCAGTTGTTCACGCGGTGAAAAATGCTGAAGGCGATTTAGTTGCATACCCAGATTCATTAGTTGGAACAGACTCACATACAACGATGATTAACGGTATCGGCGTTCTTGGATGGGGCGTTGGTGGTATTGAAGCAGAAGCAGGAATGCTTGGACAGCCTTCATACTTCCCAGTACCTGAAGTAATCGGTGTGAAATTAACTGGTACACTTCCAAGTGGTACTACAGCAACTGACGTTGCATTAAAAGTAACACAAGTATTACGTCAAAAAGGTGTAGTTGGTAAATTCGTTGAGTTCTTCGGTGATGGACTAAAGAGCATGCCTTTAGCTGACCGTGCAACAATTTCAAACATGGCACCAGAATACGGTGCAACTTGTGGATTCTTCCCAATTGACGATATTTCATTAGAATACTTACGTTTAACAGGTAGAGATGAAGAACAAATTCGCGTTGTTGAAGAATATTGTAAAGCGAACGGCTTATTCTATACAGCAGGCAGCAAAGATCCAATTTACACTGATCTTGTTGAAATTGATTTAAATACAATTGAATCTAACCTTTCTGGACCGAAACGCCCACAAGATTTAATTCCACTTTCAGATATGAAAGATGCGTTCCACAAAGCTGTTGTAGCACCAGTTGGAACACAAGGACTTGGATTTAATGCGCAAGAGTTCGATAAAGAAGTGAAGGTTACATTAGAAGATAAAGAAGTAACGATGAAAACAGGTGCAATTGCAATCGCTGCAATTACAAGCTGTACAAATACATCAAACCCATACGTATTAATTGGGGCAGGTCTAGTTGCGAAGAAAGCAATTGAAAAAGGGCTTGTAGTACCTGAGTACGTAAAAACATCATTAGCACCAGGATCTAAAGTTGTTACTGAGTACTTAGATAAATCAGGTTTAACAACATATTTAGATCAATTAGGTTTCCAAACAGTTGGTTACGGCTGTACGACTTGTATCGGTAACTCTGGTCCACTAGCAGAGGAATTAGAAGAAGCAATCGCAGCAAACGATTTATTAGTAACATCTGTTTTATCTGGTAACCGTAACTTTGAAGGTCGTATTCACCCGCTTGTAAAAGCAAACTATTTAGCATCACCACCACTTGTTGTGGCATATGCACTTGCAGGTACTGTTGATATTGACCTGAAAAATGATGAAATTGGTAAAGATGCAAATGGCAATGCTGTATACTTCAATGATATTTGGCCATCAGCTAAAGAAATTGAAGATGTAGTTCAAAGTGTTGTTACATCTGAATTGTTCAAGAAAGAATATGCACAAGTATTTAACAGCAATGAGCGTTGGAATGAAATCCAAACTTCAAATGAAGCTTTATATACTTGGGATAATGATTCAACATACATTCAAAACCCACCATTCTTTGAAGGATTATCTAAAGAACCAGGTGAAGTTGAAACATTATCAGGTTTACGCATTGTTGGTAAATTTGGAGATTCTGTAACGACAGACCATATTTCACCAGCAGGTTCAATTGGTAAGCACACACCAGCTGGACGCTACTTATTAGAAAACGGCGTACAACCAGTTGACTTTAACTCTTACGGTTCTCGTCGTGGTAACCATGAAGTTATGATGCGTGGTACATTCGCGAACATCCGTATTAAAAACCAAATCGCACCAGGAACAGAAGGCGGATATACAACATATTGGCCAACTGGGGAAGTAACATCTATCTATGATGCTGCTATGAAATATAAAGAAGATGGCACAGGCCTTCTAGTTGTTGCTGGTAAAGATTACGGTATGGGAAGTTCTCGTGACTGGGCTGCGAAAGGTACAAACTTATTAGGTATTAAAGCAGTAATCGCAGAAAGCTTCGAGCGTATTCACCGTAGTAACTTAGTGTTAATGGGTGTGTTACCACTTCAATTTAAAGATGGCGAAAGTGCTGAAACGTTAGGTCTTGTTGGTAACGAGTCATTTGAAATTCAAATTGACAAAACAGTTAGACCACGCGATCTTGTAAAAGTAGTTGCAACTGATGTAGATGGCAACGAAAAACAATTTGAAGTAGTAGCTCGTTTCGATAGTGAAGTTGAAATTGACTACTACCGTCACGGTGGTATCTTACAAATGGTTCTTCGTGAGAAAATTGAAGAATCTAAAGTGTCGAACTAAATAATTGAAATGAACGAGAAGGAAGCTAACAACTGTTAGCTTCCTTATTTTATGGAAAGGGATGAAACCATTTGGTTTCATCCCTTTCTTTTTACTATAAAAAATGGAGGAAACGTCATGAAAGAATATAAAAGAATATTGTTACCGTTACAGAAAGAAAAATTATTAGTAATAGCAGCTGTATGTAGTGGATGCTTTGCTGCTATTTTAAACTTATCCCGTCCACTATTCATGGGGCTAATTGTAGATAACCTGATTCAGCGGGAGTTAAAAGCTACGTATGTATATATTGCATTGTTTGTGGGGAGCCGCTTGTTGATGTGGGTGAACAATCTTTCATTTGATTATGTAAGCTCAAAAGCGAGTCAACGAATATTGCGAAAGAAGCGTATAGATGTATTGCGTCATTTTTTCTTATTACCATTTGAAGAGAGTGAGAAGATTAAGCAAGGAGAGTTAGAGACGCTAGTTGTGTCTGATATTCCGAATTGGGTCAGATTATATGGTTCTATATTAATAGAATATATTCACGCTATTGCGCAATTTATAGGTGCGTTCATAGCACTACAACATATAGATATGAAGTTTATATTGTGGGTAACTCCGTTTTTATTTTTTAGTGCAATGGTTCCGATGTTGATGGGGAAAAAGGTCAGGAATATCGCAAGCATCGCTCAAAACAATCAATCAAGTGTTGTAGAGATGGTGTCGCAGTTTGTAAAAGGCGTACAAGATTTACGTAGTTTGCAAAAAGAAAAGTGGGCCATTCGCTTATTTAAAGGAGTAACAGCACAATCCTATAAAACAGAAGTAAAGAAGACGATGATGCAACACTGTATTGGAGTAGTTGGAACAGTGATTGAAACAGGAGCATATATCGTTGTTCTCATTATAGGCGCGCAGAAAATAATGAAGGGGGAAATGGAAGTTGGTGCACTTGTTGCCGTGTTAGCTACAATTGAAATGCTCTTTTTTCCAGTTCGTTACGTTGGCGATTTATTAATGATGACACAAGTTGCAGCTGCTTCGGCAAATAGAGTTTTTTCTTTTTTAGATAAACGAGGGGCAGATAGAAAGGTAGAAAGAGCGATGGGGATGACGATAACAAATGTTTCATTTCAGGAAAGTGATGGAGAGAAATGCAGAATTCATAATATTGATTTGCAAATTCACCCTGGTGAACTCGTTATTATTGTGGGAGAAAGTGGCGCAGGAAAGGCGACGCTTTTAAAATTAATGACAGGTTTGTATAAACCATCTAACGGTAGCATTGTTTATTATGGTAATGAGGCTCGTATGACTACAGTGTGGCAAGAACCTCGTTTCTTTCGGACGACAGTAAAAGAGAATGTGCATTTCGGAGAAGAGTATTTAGAAAATCAATTAGAAAAAAATATTGAACTTGTAAATGTGAAACCGATTATTAGAGATTTATCAGAAGGGATTGAAACTGAACTACATAAAAGCGGTGTAGAATTTTCTGGAGGGGAAAGAAAACGTCTTGCATTATTACGTGCCATTGTTTCAAATCCGAATCTTATTATTTTAGATGAACCAACCGCGGGATTAGATCCGAGAAATCAAGAAACTGTTTGGAATATGATAGAAGGATTAGGAAGAGAGGTCACGAGAATTGTGGCAACACATGATGTCGAGAGGGCGATGATAGCGGATTGGGTTGTTGTCATGAATAATGGAATTGTTGTGGAATGTGGGGATCCTAGAGAGTTATTAACATATAAGTCATTTTTCAAAAAGATGTTAATAAAAAGATAAGAGCGATATAATGCTCTTATCTTTATTCATTCTTATTAAGTTGATACGTATAAGGCTCAGTATCGTTAGTACTAAACTCTTTCATTAGAGTCAGTTGGTTTGTATCTGGATTATATTTGAAAATTTTGACCGTATGTTCGCTACTTAGAGATGAATTATATTCTTGAATGGCAAATGTATTTTCAGCAATCTGTGTCATATTACTGGTCGAAACATTTTCTATAGAATCATGATTTGTAGAAATTTCAACGACTCTTTCACCATTGAAAAATACAAGAACAATTACCAAAACAACTAAACATATTCGTATATAACGAAGTTCTTTACTTATAGGATGTTCTCCCAAAATAATCATCCCTCCTATAACTATTGTATAGTAGTGGTGGTAGTCGTCGTGAAGAAACTAAGAACACCAAGGCCGGCTAATAGGATAAATGAGATAAGAGCGATATAGAGACAAATAAGTCCCACTTGCTTTTTTTCAGGATCTTTACTGAAGAGCGAGATAATCCAAGTGATAATGCCAATTGGGGAAAATATAAAACTAAGAATATATAATAGTATTTTTTCAAGTAAATTCATAAAAATATCCTCCTTTTTGACATTTCTATATGTGCCGTTTTCTTCTTATTACTGCTGCCGTTATGTAGGAAAGTACAGAATAAACAGCACTAAAAACAATCCAAGCATCAAAGCTTTGTAAAGCTAGGTGTATGTCAAATTCAGAGACGGTAATGAAAAATATAATAGGGACAGTAAAAGAAATAATAATAGCAGCCCATTTAAATTTATATAGCAAGCTGCTAAAACAAATACATAGTAATGGTAAAGTGAAAAAAATGAAAGTGAAAGGGTTGATAAGCAATTGTAAAATATATATCACCTCGCATTTTTTTGTATATATTTCTAATTATATGATAAAAAGGTAAATATTTCATGTATATTACAAATATTCCGATTATTTTGACTGTGAATATTTCCAAGCTCGTCCGTATAAGCTAAAATAAGGTATATAGTATTTTGATGAATTTGTTAAAAGTACATAAACACGTTAGGGTGATATAAAATGTGGCGGAAGCTTACGATTATTGTAGTGTTACTTTGTTTAGCGGGATATGCAGCTTATGAACAGTTCGGTAATAAAGATCAGGCGGTACAAGGGAAGCAAGAAAAAAGTGAAGCTGCTATGAAAGAGATGATTGCAAGTAATGGTATTGAAGTAGGAAAGAGTGCACCAAACTTTGAATTAACTAAGTTAGATGGAACGAATGTAAAGCTATCGGATTTAAAAGGAAAGAAAGTTATTTTAAATTTTTGGGCAACGTGGTGTGGGCCTTGTCAGCAAGAAATGCCTGATATGGAGGCTTTCTATAAAGAACATAAAGAAAACGTAGAAATTTTAGCAATAAATTATACGCCTTCAGAAAAAGGTGGGGGAGAAGAAAAAGTAAGCAATTTTGCTAAGGAAAAAGGGATTACTTTTCCTATTTTATTGGACAAGAACATTGATGTGACAACAGCTTATAAAGTAATTACGATCCCAACTTCGTATTTTATAGATACGAAAGGCGTCATTCAGGATAAGTTCATTGGACCGATGACGCAAAAAGAGATGGAAAAACGAATTGCTAAATTAAAATAACGGTGAAAAGGTAGAGGTGGAGAGTTCCCATTTCTGCCTTTTCTTTTTCAAGTAGTCATAACTTCATGATATGATGTAAGAAATATAAACGTTTAGAGATAAAGGAGTGTATGGAGTGGGGAATGTATCCTTACCGTTAGATTATGTTGTAATTGATTTTGAAACAACAGGATTTAACCCTTATAATGATAAAATTATTCAAGTTGCAGCTGTGAAATATCGTAATCATGAACTGGTAGATCAATTTGTTTCATACGTGAATCCAGAGCGTCAGATTCCGAGCCGAATTACGAGTTTAACAGGTATTACAAATTATCGTGTTTCAGATGCACCCACGATTGAAGAAGTTTTACCTTTATTTTTAGCATTTTTACATAAAAATGTTATTGTGGCTCATAATGCTTCTTTTGACATGCGCTTTTTGAAAAGTAATGTAAATATGCTTGGGTTTCCTGAACCTAAAAATAAGGTGATTGACACTGTGTTTTTAGCAAAAAAATATATGAAGCACGCACCTAATCATAAACTTGAGACGTTAAAGCGAATGCTTGGAATTCGTCTAAGTTCTCATAATGCATTTGACGACTGTATTACGTGTGCAGCTGTTTATCAAAAATGTACATCTATTGAAGAAAAAGGGAAACGAAAAGTAAATAAGGCTGTGCTTGATGAAACTGCGGTATACGAAGCGGTGAAAGAAATACTTGTCCGCAATAAACGCAATGTAGAATGGCTGCGTTGTATGAACGTAGGAAGTTATTTAGATATAAAAGCTTTTTATCCAGTTATGAGATTAAAAGTAAAAGGACGAAAGAAATACGTATTAACAGAAATAGTAGAAGATGATGTGAAAGAAATATGTACGAGCTTAATATGTGAACCTGCTCTAAAAAGTGAAGTTGGTAATACAAGAGTTATGCTTAATAGCTTAGCGGATGTCTTGAAATTAGAAAGTTATATTTTAGAACAGTATGATTTTGTATTACAAGCACTTGATACGTATAGAGAAAATGAAACGAATGCAGATGAGAAGCTCAAAGAGTATTTAAATGTTATGGTATAAAAAACGCTATGTACAAATTATTGTACATAGCGTTTTTTTTAGGAGTACTAAAACATAAAATTTTCTTGCAAATCTGATTAAAGAGTTTTTTGTTTGCTCATACTATGTAGTAAGAATGAGAAAGAGAGAGGGTGAACAGCATGAGAAGAAGTCGCCGCAAATCGTTTGAAGAACTTGTAAATGAAAATAAACAACAATTATTAAGCGATCGTGATGCAATTGATCGCATTGAAGAGCGTATTGAGAAACGTTATGAAATGAAACTTTTTAAGCAAGCTGAATAATTCTTAACACTAGTACGATACTAGTGTTAAGGAGGCGATAGTAATGGGTAATCCGAAAAAGAATTCAAAAGATTTTGCACCGAATCATATTGGAACGCAATCGAAAAAAGCTGGTGGCAATAAAGGAAAACAAATGCAAGACCAAACTGGTAAACAACCGATTGTTGATAACGGTTAAAAGGAGAATGTTATCATTCTTCTTTTTTATGAGGGAATGAAAGACGTTTTGTAACAGTAATATGAAAAAAGGGCTGACAAAAGTCAGCCCTTTTTTGTAATCGTAAAGTTTTCAACGAGTAAACGCCAATTTTGCGGGAATGGTAAACCAATCTTCCAATAACTAATACCACCGATGCCCTGTTCTTTCATTAAATTAAATTTACTTTGTACGGACCGTGAATCTTCAAACCAAACTTCGTGTTGTACGCCGTTTTCGTCAAAGTAATTGAAATGAGGAGCTTGAGCCGTGAAATCATAGCGGATAGGAACATTATATTTACGAGCTAGTGCAACAGCTGCAACAGAGCTGATTGCTTTTGCGGGTGGATTTCCTTGTTTGAACGGAAGTTTCCAATCGAAACCGTATAAATTTTGCCCCATCATAATTTTTTGTGGTGGCATTTGAGATTTCGCATATTGAAGTACTTCTTTCACAGGACCAATAGGAGAAATCGCCATCGGTGGCCCGCCTTGCCAACCCCAGTCGTATGTCATAATGACGACGAAATCAACAATTTGTCCTTGTGCTTTATAATCGTGAGCCTCAAAAAATTTCCCTTTTTGATTGGAACTTGTTTTGGGTACAAGCGTTGTACTTAATGTGTACCCGCTAGGTAAGCGTGTTTTCACATTTCGTAAAAAGCGATTGTATGCCTCGCGGTCTTCGGGTGCCACACTCTCGAAATCGAAATGAATGTCTCGCATGCCATATTTTTCAGCTGTTTGCAAAATGTTAGTAATAAACTTGTTTTGGATTGTTGCATCGCGTAAAATAACCGATGTCAGATCGGCACTGAAATTTCCATTTTCAATATTTGTAATAACGAGCATAGGGATGGTTTTACCTTGCGTTGCAATATTAGCGATTTTCGCTGTTTCCGTTGGTTCTTTTAAAGTGCCGTCTCTTTTTGCTTCAAAGCTGAAGTAGGCTAAATATGTTAAAAATGGATTAATAGCACGTGTAGCATTTACTAAACTTTCTTTTATCGGTATTGTTGAAGGTTGTAAATAAGCGATGGATTCTACTGCTCGTTTTGTACCTTTTGGTATATATAATTGTTGTCCGACATGGAGAATAGATTTTAATGAAAGGTTATTAACTTTAGCTAAGCTAGCGAGAGGAACGTTATACGTTTGAGAAATTCGATATAAGCTGTCACCAGGCTGTACATAATAATTATTTCCTTTTGTATTAACGATAAGTGCCTGACCAACAACGAGTGTTTCAGCAGGATTTAGTCCATTGTCTTTTACAATTTCTTCAGGTGTAGATCCGTACTTTGATGCTAAACCATAAACACTATCACCGCTACGAACAGTTACAATTTGGATCATGTGTTTGCCCCTTTCGGTAAAAGATTCACTGTTTTTATTTTATTTTTGATTCCACTGTATTATGATTAAATGTATGCAAGGTAGCAGAAGTGAAAGAAGGCGAATAGAAATGTTTGTAGCAGAATATGAAGTTGAAATCCGCTATGCGGAAACAGACCAGATGGGTGTTGTTTACCATTCAAACTATTTAGTGTGGCTGGAACTTGGGCGCACGAAACTTATACAAGAATTAGGATTTTCATATGTTGAAATGGAGAAAGAGGGAATTATTTCTCCTGTATTAGATTTGCAAATTTCATATCGTAAAGCGATGCGTTACGGAGAAAAAGCAATTGTGAAAACGTGGATTGATACTGTGAGCCCGCTTCGTGTTGTATATGGTTATGAAATATATAACGGTGATGGTGAGCTTTGCATCACTGCAAGTACGACGAATATTTGTGCGAAAAAAGAAGGGTTCCGCCCTGTATCATTTAAAAAATTATATCCTGAGTGGTATGCGAAATATGAGGAAATTAAAAAGAAATAAAAAAAGCGTGGCAGAAGCCACGCTTTTTTTACTTCTCATAATTAAATTGAGGGAAATCATCACCGTCGTTAAGTGTAACAGATAAATTATGTCCATCGAAGAACCACTCATCATCGCCTTCAATAAAGAAGTTAATACCTTCTTCTTGAGTTTGAACAGCAGGATGTGCAGGGTCATCTTTACGAATACCTAAAGAAAGTCCTTTTTGCACAGTACTGCAACCGCCGTATTGTACGAAAAGGCGTAGTGTTTCACCTGATTGTAAGTTTAATTCGTTTTTATACCATTGTGCTGCTTCTTTTGTTACGGAAAGATTCATGTATAGTTCCTCCAAATTATGTTGCTTTTTCTTTAGTATAAAAAATAACGCAAAAAGACGCTATTAATATGCTTCACGTTTTCTTTTTGCGTTATGTGGGTTACAACCTTATTTTTGCTTTTTTGAGAAGTTTGCTTTCGGTTCGGTTTTATTTATAATTCGTCCGATATTTGCACGGTGTTTATAAATAACCATACCTGCTAATAAACACATCGCAATAATGAAGATTTTATCCCCGCTAACAATGGATGCAATAACAGCAACGACAGCTGTTACCATAGAAGAAAGTGATACGTATCTTGTTGTAAATAAAAGGGTGAAAAATACAACAGCTAATATTGCAAAAACAACTGGTGAGTAGCATAATAGCACCCCGGCAGAAGTTGCAACTGCTTTACCACCACGGAATTTTGCAAAAATCGGATATACATGTCCAAGAACAGCTGCTAATCCGAACCATAGTGGGTGAATATCTAATCCGAAAATTATCGGTAGACCTGTTGCTAATGTCCCTTTTAAAATGTCAGCAATTGTAACGGTAAAACCTGCTTTTTTCCCTAATGTGCGGAATGTATTTGTTCCGCCTAAATTACCGCTTCCGTGCTCACGAATGTCGATTCCATAGCCGATTTTTCCAACGACTAATGCAAATGGAATCGAGCCAAGTAAGTAGGCAACGATAAATAAAAGATATGTAGTAACCATAAGTTCAGTCTCCTTTATTCAAATGTGTTGATAAAGGGTAAAAAGAGTTTTTCCCGTTTATTGTACCATACATTTGTAAAGAGCACATTTCTTTTTTGTAAATGAAAAATTCATTATTTCGTGAAAAAAAATTCACAGGAATGTTACATTTCTCACAGAAACAACAAGACTATATGTTGTAACATTTTAATCAAAAGATAACAACATATTGATGGAGGGTTATAAATGTTACAACGAAATACACGTGGAGAAGAATTAATGAAAGTGTTTGGGACAATTGTCCACGGCAATGAACAAGATTTAATGCAAGAGAATGCAAATGTAGATGGGCGCTCTCCGATGGGAGTAATGGGAACGTTCGCATCTGAGAGTGCAAAATATTATGCAGTTGAAAATTTATTGTCAGACCAAGTGAAAAAAGCGATAAATGAAAATATATTATATCCACATGATTTAGATTTTTATGCGACAGGAACGACGACTTGTTCGCAAATTCCGTTAGCACAAATGCTTGCTAACGGTTTTCATACTGGACATGGACATATGAGACAACCGCAAGACATTAAAAGTGCGTTGGCACTTTCGTCTATTATTTTTCAAGCGAATCAAAATATGCAGCACGGTGGTCAATCGTTTGCACTCTTTGATATTGATTTAGCTCCCTATGTGAGAAAAACCGTACTGAGACATAAAAAGCGACTACAATCATATCCGCTTACGAAAGAACAAATTGAGGAATTCGCATGGAAAGAAACAGAAAGCGATACGTATCAGGCGTGTGAAGCTTTCGTTCATAATTCAAATAGTATGCATAGTAGGGGCGGGGGACAAGTACCGTTTATTTCTATTAATTACGGAACAGACACATCGAGAGAGGGAAGGCTTTTAATTAAACAGCTGTTAAAAGCAACGCAAGCTGGACTTGGAAAAGGAGAAACACCGATTTTCCCTATTCAAATTTTTAAAATGAAAAAAGGTGTAAACTTTGAAGAATGTGACCCGAACTATGATTTGTTTGAATTAGCACTAGAGACGACAGCAGAGCGATTATTCCCTAATTTTTCATTTTTAGATGCGTCGTTTAATGCAGTGCACTATGATGGACGACCTGAAAGTGAAGTATGTTACATGGGATGTCGCACTCGTGTTATGTCTAATATACATGGAGAAGAAACGGCAATAGGAAGAGGTAATTTGTCGTTTACTTCTATTAATTTAGTGAAATTAGGGCTAATTAGTGGATCGAAAGAAGCGTTTTTTGAAGCGCTAAATTATTACTTGGATTTAGGAATTAAGCAATTATTAGAGAGATTCGCGTATCAATGTACGAAGCGAGCGAGAGATTTTCGATTTTTATATTCACAAGGTGTATGGCGTGGCGGAGAAACATTACAGCCTGAAGATTCTGTAGCACCTATTTTAAAGCAAGGGACGTTAAGTATTGGTTTTATCGGTCTTGCGGAATGTTTAGTAGCTTTAACAGGAAAGCATCATGGGGAAGATGAAGAGTCATGGAAACTTGGATATGAAATTATTTCCTTTATGAGGGAGAGAATGGATAAGGCGACGGAAGAACATCAACTGAATTTCTCAATAATTGCAACTCCTGCAGAAGGTTTATCAGGGAAGTTTGTGAAAAAAGATAGAGAGGAATTTGGTGAGATTAGCGGTATAACGAACCATAATTACTATACGAATTCATTCCATATTCCAGTTTATTATAACATTCAAGCGATAAATAAAATCCGTTTAGAAGGACCTTTTCATGCTCTATGTAATGGGGGGCATATTACGTATATTGAATTAGACGGAGCAGCGATGCATAATCAAAAGGCGTTAAAACAAATTGTACAAGCGATGGCAGAGCATGGCGTTGGGTACGGTTCAATTAATCATCCTGTTGATCGTTGTACATGCTGCAGCTATCACGGAGTTATTGGAAATGAATGTCCAAGCTGCGGAAATGAAGACGAGACCAATATAGAAAGAATTCGCCGTATAACTGGCTATCTTGTGGGAGATATGTCGAAGTGGAATAGTGCGAAACGTAGCGAAGAGATGGATCGGGTGAAGCATAAATGAAAGTGATGAATATCATTCATGATAGTGTAGTAGATGGAGAAGGGTTGCGGACAGTCGTGTTTTTTGCGGGCTGTCCGCATCGTTGTTTCGGGTGTCATAACCCGAAATCTTGGAATATTTGCAATGGAACTGAAATGACGGTAGAAGAAGTTGTGAAAGAGATTGCAAGTAATCCATTAACTGATGTAACATTTTCAGGTGGAGATCCGTTTTTTCAAGCTGTTGAAGTGAAAAAAGTAGCAAAAGCCGTGAAAGATTTGAAAAAAAATCTATGGATGTATACAGGTTATACGTTAGAAGAGATACAGAGTTCTCAAAATAATGATATGATAGAGTTGTTACACTATGGGGATGTTTTAGTCGATGGAAGATTTGAAATCGAGAAAAGAGATTTAACACTTCCATTTCGCGGAAGCTCCAATCAATGTATTATTCGATTGAAAGAGTAAAAAGGCGGGATAGATTATATGAATAAAACAGTATTACTTGTTGAAGACGAAAGAAGATTACGTGAAATTGTTAGTGATTATTTTCGTAATGAAGGCTTTGAAGTAATCGAAGCAGAAGATGGAAAAAAAGCGCTAGAGTTATTTGCAGAGCATGAAATTGATTTAATTATGTTAGATATTATGTTACCAGAAATAGATGGATGGTCTGTTTGTAGACGAATTAGAAAAGAATCAGCAGTACCAATTATTATGCTAACAGCACGTTCGGATGAGGATGATACATTGCTAGGTTTCGAATTAGGTGCAGACGAGTATGTAACGAAACCATTTAGCCCGAAAGTGTTAGTAGCTCGCGCGAAGACGTTATTGAAACGTGCGGATGGTGCGGTAGGAGTAGCGGAAGAAAATGCTATGTCTTTAGCTGGAATAGAAGTGAATCGTCTATCTAGAACTGTTTTAGTAGATGGAGAAGAAATTATATTGACGCATAAAGAATTTGAACTTCTCGTTTATTTAATGGAGAACAAAGGAATTGTGTTGTCACGTCAACATTTATTAGATCAGTTATGGGGATATGATTACTACGGTGATGACCGAACGGTTGATACGCATATTAAAAAATTGCGAAATAAGCTAGGAGATAAAGCGAAGCATATCGGTACTGTTATTCGAGTTGGTTATAAATTCGAAGAATAATCTGGAATGAATTGTGCACTTTAGCCCGGGAATTTAGCAATTTTATATCCTCTTTTTGAAGGTAGAATGTTCAAAAAATAATTTTCTTGTCTACAATGGTAGATAGGAGTATTTTTTTAATTGGATTTCACGATGAGTTCACAAGAAGGACACAAAACGTGACTATACTGAAAATACGAATTCACCAGAGAGGGGAAATAAAAAATGGGATATTACGACGGACCAAATTTGAATGAAGAGCATAGTGAAACGAGAGAAGTGAAAAAATCAGGAAGTAAAAAAGGTTATTTCTTCACAGGTTTAGTGGGAGCTGTAGTCGGGGCGGTTTCGATTAGTTTTGCAGCACCTTATATGCCATGGGTGCAAAATAATGGAGCGGCAGTTTCATCATTCAATTCTAATAAACAAGTAGAAGGTACTGTAGTTCCTGTTGTCAATAAATCAAAAAACGAAACTGATTTGCCAGGTATGGTTGAAGGTGCGAAAGATGTTGTTGTAGGTGTTATTAATATGCAACAAAGTGTCGATCCATTTGCAATGCAACCGACAGGTCAAGAACAACAAGCTGGTTCAGGATCAGGTGTTATTTATAAAAAAGCAGGAAATAAAGCATATATCGTAACGAACAACCACGTAGTAGATGGAGCGAATAAACTTGCTGTGAAACTAAGTGATGGAAAGCAAGTTGATGCAAAATTAGTTGGTAAGGATCCTTGGTTAGACTTAGCTGTTGTTGAAATTGACGGATCTAATGTAAATAAAGTTGCAAGTCTAGGTGACTCCAGTAAACTTCGTGCTGGTGAAAAAGCGATTGCAATCGGAAACCCACTTGGATTTGATGGCAGTGTAACGGAAGGTATAATCAGTAGTAAAGAACGCGAAATTCCAGTTGATATTGATGGGGACAAACGCCCAGATTGGCAAGCACAAGTTATTCAAACAGATGCAGCGATTAACCCTGGCAATAGTGGTGGTGCATTATTTAACCAAAACGGTGAAGTAATCGGTATTAACTCGAGTAAAATTGCGCAGCAAGAAGTTGAAGGAATCGGATTTGCAATTCCGATTAATATTGCAAAACCAGTCATCGAATCGCTTGAAAAAGATGGAGTAGTGAAACGTCCAGCGCTTGGAGTAGGTGTCGTTTCATTAGAAGATGTGCAAACATATGCAGTAAATCAGCTGAAAGTGCCAAAAGAAGTCACAAATGGCGTTGTATTAGGTAAAATCTATCCAATATCACCGGCAGAAAAAGCAGGTTTAGAGCAATATGATCTTGTAGTAGCATTAGATAATCAAAAGGTAGAGAATGCTCTTCAATTCCGTAAATATTTATATGAAAAGAAAAAAGTTGGCGAGAAAGTAGAAGTTACATTCTATCGCAATGGTCAAAAAATGACGAAATCAGCTACGTTAGCAGATAATTCAGCTACTAAGAATCAATAATCGGAATAAAAGAAAGTCTCTTTCATGTTGAAAGAGACTTTCTTTATCGGATATACTAAAGGAATAGGAGGGACTAATTATGACAATTGAAAACCCAACTCGTACGGAAATTGGTGAAGTATTGAAGAAAAGTAAAACGATTGCGGTTGTTGGATTATCAGATAAACCAGAACGTACATCGTATATGGTTTCAAAAGCGATGCAAGATGCAGGGTACCGCATTATACCGGTAAATCCAACAGTTGATGAAGTACTTGGAGAAAAGGCAGTTCCTTCACTGGCGGATATTAAAGAACATGTTGATATCGTAAACGTATTCCGCCGTTCAGAATTTTTAATGGGTGTTGCGAAAGAGTTTGTAGAGATTGATGCAGATGTTTTTTGGGCACAACTAGGAGTACAAGATGAAGATACATATAAACTTTTAAAAGAAAAAGACTATACTGTAATAATGGACCGTTGTATTAAAGTAGAACATGCGATGACAAAATAGTATAGATTTTAAAGATAGAAAGATTGATTCAGCCCTCGTTATAGATAAGTAGGGCCGATGAACGAGGTGTTCATCATGAGATTTTTTAAAGGCTGTTTTTGGGGATTGTTACTTGTTATCCCGTTTTGGATATTGATCATTTGGATCATGATAAAGGTTTGGAATGTGTAATCTTGGAATACATATCCATTTCTCGTTGACAAACGATTATTTTTCTGAAATAGTAGCCTAGAGGAATCCTTGTGAAAAAACAAGGATTTTTCTATTGAAAATGGTATATAAAAGAGATAAGATAACTTGCCAAAACTATAGTCGAGGCGTTATTCTATAATAGAAACATATGTTCTGATTTGATTAGGAAAGGGGCAAGGAGTTTGGCGAAGCATCAGTTCCAATACAATGAAGATGCAATTCAAGTGTTAGAAGGACTTGAAGCCGTTCGAAAACGCCCGGGTATGTATATCGGGAGTACGGATAGCCGTGGATTGCATCATTTAGTATATGAAATAGTAGATAACTCCGTTGACGAAGCGTTAGCGGGATTTGGCGACGAAATTTCTGTCGTAATACATAAAGATAATAGTATTAGCGTTATTGATAAAGGGCGAGGAATGCCTACGGGAATGCATAAACTTGGGAAACCTACACCTGAAGTTATTTTAACTGTACTTCATGCAGGTGGTAAGTTTGGTCAAGGTGGCTATAAAACGAGTGGTGGTTTACATGGTGTTGGGGCATCAGTTGTAAACGCCTTGTCAGAATGGTTAGTAGTAACAATTAAACGTGATGGTAACATTTATGAACAACGCTTTGAAAATGGTGGCGTTCCTGCAACGACGTTAGAAAAAATCGGGAAAACAAAAGAGTCTGGTACGACAATGCACTTCAAACCAGATACAACGATTTTCAGTACGACAAATTACAATTATGAAACATTATGTGAGAGATTACGTGAATCTGCATTCTTATTAAAAGGAATGAAAATCTCGATAAAAGACGAACGTAATGATTTAGAAGATATATTTCATTATGAAACAGGAATTGAAGCTTTCGTTTCATACTTAAACGAAGAAAAAGATTCAATTCATCCAGTTGTATATTTCACTGGTGAACAAAACGGGATTGAAGCAGAACTAGCATTCCAGTTTAATGATGGTTACTCAGAAAATATTCTTTCGTTTGTAAACAACGTACGTACAAAAGATGGTGGAACACACGAAGCTGGATTTAAAACAGCGATGACACGTGTGTTTAATGAGTATGCTCGTAAAGTTTCATTATTAAAAGAAAAAGATAAAAACTTAGAAGGTACAGATATTCGTGAAGGTGTAGCGGCTATCGTTTCTGTACGTGTACCAGAAGAAGTACTGCAGTTTGAAGGACAAACAAAAGGGAAACTTGGTACAAGTGAAGCCCGTTCTTCTATTGATGCAATTGTATCAGAGCATTTAGCTTACTTTTTAGAAGAAAACCCGGATGTAGCTACACTTCTTGTGAGAAAGGCAGTTAAAGCAGCGCAAGCACGTGAGGCTGCTCGTAAAGCGAGAGAAGAAGCACGTAGTGGTAAGAAAAAGAAAAAATCAGAAGGTACTTTAAGCGGGAAGTTAACACCTGCACAATCACGTAACCCTCAAAAAAACGAATTGTATTTAGTAGAGGGTGACTCGGCCGGCGGTTCAGCAAAGCAAGGGCGAGATCGTCGTTTTCAAGCGGTACTACCATTGCGTGGTAAAGTAATTAACACGGAGAAAGCAAAGCTTGCTGATATTTTTAAGAATGAAGAGATTAATACAATTATTTATGCAATTGGCGGCGGTGTAGGAAATGAATTCGCTGTTGAAGATATTAACTACGATAAAGTTGTTATTATGACCGATGCAGATACGGATGGAGCTCATATTCAAGTATTGTTATTAACTTTCTTCTACAGATATATGAAACCACTTATCGAAGCTGGTAAAGTATTTATTGCACTTCCACCTTTATATAAAGTAAGTAAAGGGAAAGGGAAAAGTGAAGTAATTGAATATGCATGGTCTGATGAAGAATTAGATGGTGTAACGAAAAAGGTCGGTAAAGGTTATATGTTGCAGCGCTATAAAGGACTTGGTGAAATGAATGCAGATCAGTTATGGGAAACGACGATGAACCCTGAAACGCGTACATTAATCCGAGTGAAAATTGATGATGCAGCAAGAGCAGAGCGCCGTGTAACTACATTAATGGGCGATAAAGTAGAACCGCGCCGTAAATGGATTGAGCGTAATGTACAATTTGGTATGCAAGAAGAAGGAAATATTTTAGAAAACGAAATGATTATGGAGACGGAGGTGGAATAACATGCAGGCAGAGAAGTTTCATGACCTCCCGCTTGAAGACGTGTTAGGTGACCGCTTTGCACGTTATAGTAAATATATAATCCAAGACCGCGCGCTTCCAGATGCGCGTGACGGTTTAAAGCCAGTACAAAGACGTATATTATATTCTATGTATGT
>NZ_JAEHBO010000008.1:0-130380 GCF_016483575.1 Bacillus cereus group sp. N12 | reverse complement strand
ATGCTGGTTTTTGGATGGTAAAAGAATACCTAGGGTTAACAGTGAAAGAAACATTTAAAACATGGACAGTATTAGAAACATTACTTTCATTTATCGCTTTTGGAGGCGTTTTATTACTCGATATGTTTGTTTAAAATAAGGATACTTTTATATGAATTTAGAAAGACAACTTTAGCACACAACGTTATGAATAGATAAAATAAATGTATTTTTATGGTTTTTATATTATTAGGATACTATAGGGATTTTTGTTAGGAGGAAGAAATGGTGAGCTCAAAATATATGATTGGTGTAGACATTGGGACAACTAGTACAAAATCAGTTCTATTTTCTACTGATGGATCTGTTATTGCAAGTCATGGAATTGAATATCCTTTATATTCTCCTACGCCTGAAATAGCAGAACAAGATCCGGAAGAGATTTTTCAAGCAGTGATACATACGATTAAAGAAACTGTGCAATCGAGTAAAGTACAGCCCATTGATATTCTTTGTGTCTCTTTTAGTTCGGCAATGCATAGTATCATTGCTATAGATGAAAAAGGAAATCCATTAACGAGATGTATTACTTGGGCAGATAATAGAAGCGCAAGCTGGGCAGAGAAAATAAAGAATGATAGGAATGGTCATGAAATTTATCTTCGTACTGGCACACCAATTCATCCTATGTCACCACTTTCGAAATTAGTTTGGTTACAGAATGAGCAGGCAGAATTGTTTGCAAAAAGTTATAAATTCATTTCTATTAAAGAATATGTGTTTTATAAGTTATATAAAGAATATGTAATTGATTATTCTATAGCATCAGCAACAGGAATGTTCAATTTGAAATCTTTAAAATGGGATGAGGAAGCTCTTCGTGTTGCAGGGATTTCAGATGAAAAGCTTTCTAAACTTGTTCCAACGACGCACAGCTTAATAGGATTAGATGAAGAACTTGCAAAAGAGATGAATGTACATGTTTCTACGCCCTTTGTAGTAGGAGCGAGTGATGGAGTGCTATCGAATTTAGGCGTAAATGCAATAGATCCTGGGGTTGTGGCTGTTACAATTGGTACAAGCGGTGCGATACGTGCTGTAACAAATTGTCCTGTGACAGATCCAAAAGGTAGAATTTTTTGTTATGCCTTAACTGAAGACCATTGGGTAATCGGTGGACCAGTTAATAACGGTGGTATGATTTTCAGATGGGCTCGTGACCAATTAGGCACTTCAGAGATTGAACTTGCGAGGCGTTTAGGGAAAGATCCATATGAAGTGCTTACTGAAATAGCAGCAAAAGTAAATCCTGGATCTGACGGTTTATTATTTCATCCGTATTTAGCAGGGGAAAGAGCTCCTTTATGGAATGCGAATGCGCGAGGATCTTTTTTTGGACTCGGATTACATCATAAGAAAGAACATCTTATTCGTGCTGTATTAGAAGGAGTAATTTATAACTTATATACCGTTCTTCTCGCTTTAAAAGAGCTAATTGGCGAACCGAAAAAAATTCAAGCAACAGGCGGTTTTGCAAGGTCAGAACTTTGGAGACAGATGATGGCGGATATTTTTCATCAAGACGTATATGTTCCTGAAAGTTTCGAAAGCTCTTGCTTAGGAGCTGCAATCCTCGGTTTATATAGTTTAGGTGAAGTAGATACGTTACATGTAGTTTCTGAAATGGTAGGTGCGAATTTCCACCATGAACCAAACATTGAAAGTGTGGAAAAATATAAAGATTTAACACCAATCTATATTCGTCTGTCCCGTCACTTGGAAGAAGAATATGAAAGTATAGCAGCGTATCAAAAAAAGTGGGTTTAAAAGCTATTTACCAAGAAAATATGGTAACGTATAAAGAGGTACTCCGATTTTTTAGGATACTCTTTCAACATAAAATATTTTAAGAAGTATGATGAACGAAAAATATAGGGAGAGAGGGTTATGAAAATGAAGGATAACAAAGAGTTTATTGGATATGTTGGAACTTATACGAAAGAAAATAGTGAGGGAATATATAAGTTTACTTTAGACACAGAAGCAAAAAAAATTAGTAATGTAACACTTGTGGCTAAGCTGGATAACCCTACATATGTAACGATTAACCGAAATAATGAATATCTCTATTCCGTTGTTAAGGAAGGAGAATCTGGTGGTGTAGCTGCTTATTCAATTGATAGTAAAACTGGAGAGTTAAAGGCAGAAAACAGACAAATAGTAGAAGGGGCGTCTCCTTGTCATGTGAGCGTTGATAGTGGGAATCATACGGTAGTTACAGCAAATTACCATAAAGGAACGATTGAGTCTTTTGAAATAAATGAAGAAAATGGAACTGTAAATCCTGCTTCATCTATTATGGCGCATGAAGGTTCAGGTCCGAATAAAGAAAGACAAGAAAAACCACATGCACATTACGCGGGATATACTCCTGATGAAAAATATGTAGTGGGCGTTGATTTAGGGATAGATAAAATAATTACGTATGAAATAAAAGGTAGTGCATTAACAGAAGTGAATAGCTTATCTGTAAATCCAGGAAGTGGGCCGAGACATATTACTTTTCATCCGAATGGAAAGTATGCGTATGTGATGACTGAGCTGAGTTCAGAGGTTATCGTATTAACATATAATGCGGAAGAAGGGACCTTTACAGAATTACAGTATATTTCTACTATTCCAGCAGAGTTTGATGAAAATAGTCAAGGAAGTGCGATTCATATTTCTTCTGACGGCCGTTTTGTATATGCAGGTAATCGTGGACATAATAGTATCGCTGTTTATAGCGTAGATCAAAATTCAGGTGAGCTTACATTTATTGAACATACATCTACAGAAGGAAATTGGCCGAGAGACTTTGTATTAGATCCTACTGAAAAGTTTCTTGTTGCTACAAATGAAAAGTCACATAATCTTGTGCTATTTTCAAGAGATGAATCTACAGGAAAGTTAACACTTTTACAATCTGATGTTGCTGTGCCAGAGCCTGTTTGTGTTAAATTTTTAAATGTTTAAGTTGTGTTCGATATAATTTCATATACTCAGAAAACAGTAAAAAGCAAAGCGATATCGCTTTGCTTTTTACTGTTTCTTTTTCGGTCTACGTACTAATTCGCCGCCGCAGTTTGGACAAACGTTTTGTCTTTCTTCTGTACATGGTGCGCAAAATGTACATTCATATACACAAATGTAAGCTTCAGAATCTTGTTCGAGCGATTGATCGCAAATTTGACAGTTTGTTTTCATTTCTAGTGCCATACTAATTCTCCTTTTGTTTGAAAATTTATAATTTAATTATAATTCATTAGATAGAATTAGTCTTTTTCAATTGAAAGGAAATCGAATGATAAAGTTGTGATTTGAAATGAAAGATGCCAATTTATTTTAAAATTGATTATTTTGTGCAGTTGGAATATTATGAAATAGTCAAAAGACAACAGGGGGTATACATTTTGACTAATCATAACGATCATTTAAAAGCAAACTGCGAAAAATGCTTCGGTCTATGTTGCGTGGCGTTACCGTTCGCAGCATCGGTAGATTTTGCAGTGAATAAAGATGGTGGTAAACCATGTTCCAATTTACAATCAGATTTTAAATGTAGTATACATAAAAATCTTAGAGGAAAAGGTTATAAAGGTTGTACAGTATTTGAATGTTTCGGTGCTGGGCAGAAGATTTCTCAAGTTACGTTTAAAGGGATTGATTGGCGGAAAGATGCTAAGCATGCGAGAAAAATGTATGATGCTTTTCCGGTTATGCATCAGCTCCATGAAATGCTTTGGTATTTGAATGAGGCGATTCTATTAAAGGCGACGCAGCCAATTCATAAAGAACTAAGTAAAGCGATTGAAGAGACAGAGCGACTTTCGAATTTAAATGCGGACGAGTTAATGAAAGTAAATATTCCATTACACCGTGCAGAAGTAAATGTTTTACTTTTAGAAACGAGTGAGCTAGTTTGGAAGGAAATGAATGCGACGCGTAAGAAACGAATCATTCACCGCGGAGCAGATCTTATGGGAGCAAACCTGAAAAAGAAAAATTTACAAGGCGCGAATTTAAGGGGTGCTTATTTAATTGCAGCGAACTTAAATGGTGCAGACTTAAGAGGAGCAGATCTCATCGGAGCAGATTTAAGAGATGCAGATGTTCGCGGAGCAGACTTTACAAATAGTATTTTTCTTACGCAAGTTCAAATTAATGCGGCGAAAGGGGATAAACATACGAAATTGCCGGAATTGTTATCCCGTCCCGCGCATTGGAGTGCGTAAAGAGTGAGGAGTATTTAGTGTGGACATATTTCAGTATTTAGAAGAGATGCAAGAGGATCTCTTTTCGTTAGCAGTAAAGCAAATAGAAGCGAAGTATTATGATATTTGTTGCATGTTGGCATCTACAGAATATGCAGAACGAATTAAAGTAATTAATTTAGAGTCATATAAGGAAAGTATTCGAGTAGGCTTGGATGCAGCTGTAGAAATGGCTACTAATGAAGAAGCAAAAGCGATTTATTTTGAGTATGACCTTGATAACGAATGGGATAGTCAGTTTTACATTTGTGAGGAGTATGTTCCGCTTGAAGAAGAGGATGATGATTGGGCATCTGAATGGACATATAATATAGAGGGACCGAGGTCTGTAGAATTAGCGGATATGTATGCTGAAAATGGTTTTGATACAAACGAAAAAGCAATCGGCATAACTTTATATTTAATTGCAAGAACGGTATGTAGTTTTATGAGTGTATGTAGTGAAGTGAAAAGTAATATACCGATTTGTATTGGCTTTCACGACCAAGAACCAATTATACGAACAGGCAGAGACTAAGAATCTCTGCCTGTTTTTTTATTTCTTTTCAAAAGTAGTAATGAAAACGCTACATATAATAAGAATACCACCAATAAAAAAATTATTATTTAATGTCTCATTTAATAAGAGCCAGCCAAGTAATGATCCGACGATAGGTTGGAAGAAGAAAAATAAGGAACCGATGCTTGCATCCATTAGTTCTAATCCTTTATTCCAAAGGAAAAAGGCACCTGCCGTTGATATGACTCCTAAATATAATACGCCTAGTATTACGTACGTATTTACGGTTCCGATAGAGGCTGCTTGTAGTTCCCATATCATAAAAGGTGTAATAAAAAAGAGTGAAAAGAATATGGCGTACGTTGTAATAACTAAAGATGAAAACCGAGCTGAAGCAATTTTTACATAAATGGATAGTAAAGCCCACGTAATAGCGGCCCCCACTAATATGATGGTACCGATAAAATAGGAGCTAATTTCAATATCCCATCCGATTACGATAATGACACCGATTGTCGCTATTATAGTAGATAAAAGTCTACGAGCGGTTAGCTTTTCTTTTAAAATAATTGCTGCAAATATAACCATAAATGCAGGTGTTGCGGATGTTACTAAAGAGCCTGTATGGGCGTCGGATAATTTTGTTCCGATGAATTGACATGTGATTGAAATGAAATATCCGATAAATCCAATCCAAGCGAAGAGTAGCCAATCTTTTTTGCGAATGGTTACTTTTTTCTTTTGCTTTTTCTCTGCTATTTTCAAAATACCATACAAAACAACAAAAGCGATAATAAAGCGTAGCCAAACGAGTGTCAGTGGTGGAATAAAGTCGAGTACGTATTTGCTAACAACATACATACCGCCCCATATACTTGCTGCTAGTGATAAGCATATAGCACCTAAAATTGTTTGTTTCATTTGAAGTACCTCCGTCTATTTTTAGGGTATTATGAGTTCCCTAAGACGAGGCATAGTGCATGTGTTATATGAATGCCCGTCTTAGTTTATAGACGGCCTACTGGTTGATCGTTTTCGAATGAAGTGTTGTAGTACATGCGTGCATTCCTCCTTCGTAATTTTATAATGATATTATAACTTAATTTTCAGTTTATTGGGATGTTTCTTTAGAAAATGGAAATGGTGGTTGTCTAAGAAAGCATAGTATATGGTAGAAAAACATATTTTTAAAATAAAAGAAACCAATTACATACTTGATAAGTATATTAAGAGTAGGATGAAAAAGTAGATTAATAGAGAAAGTGGAGGAGATTGTTATAACTACAACTGTTATTTCTCATTTTTACAATGAAGAGTATTTATTACCGTGGTGGCTTATGCATCATACGAAACTGTTTGATCATGGCATTTTAATTAATAAAGGTTCAACAGATCGTTCGGTTGAGATTTGTAAAAAATTCGCACCGCATTGGGAAGTGCGAGATTCTACAAATCCAGAGTTTGATGCATATGCGACAGATCATGAAGTGATGAGGGTAGAACAAGAAGTACAAGGTTGGAAAATCATTTTAAATACGACCGAGTTTCTTTGTGTGCAAGATAAAAACCAGTTTTGGAAATCACTAAATGAATTGGGAGGGAGGATGTATTGGCTGGAAGGGCTTATTATGGTTGATGATCCTAACTATAATTATCCGGACCTTAACTTTGGAATCCCTTTAATGAAACAGCGATTTCACGGTTATTTACCAGAAGATTGGCCGTTATGGAGAAGAGGTAGATTTATTCATAATCATGAACACGGAAGTTATACGGTTGGAAGACATTTATCAGCGCATGAATCTATGATCTATCCGCCTCTTGCTTGTATATTATGGTTTGGGTTTAGTCCGTGGAACGATGCGATGAGAAAGAGAAAGTTACAAATTGGTCCGACACTTTCTGAAGCTAGTAAGCATGGAGGAATGGGTACGCACCATATTATTACGCCGGAAAAATTAGAAGAATGGTATAAGGATTTAGCGAGAGGAGCGCAAGATTTACGTTTTAGTGCTGCATATCGGTATGTTTTTGTATAGATGATTCCCACCATAAAATTGTTTCTTCGATACCTGTATTTAGATCGTATGTTGGTTTCCAATTTACTTCAGTTTTTAAACGTTCTACATTAACCCCGACAAATAAAGGTTCATCTTTAGAGAAAGGGATTGCACCTAGTTTAATTAAATGTTCTTTTCCTATCTTTTTAGCGATGATAGAAGCTAACTCTTTAATTTGTACAGATTGACCAGAAGCGATATTGATTGTGCCTGTAACATTGCGTTCTAATACTGTTACGAGAGCATCAGCGACGTCGCTCACATGGAGGAAATCTCTTGATTGTTTTCCATGTGTACATAGTGCTTCCTCATTTTTTAATAAGGAAGTGATGATGTTAGAAACGAGCCGATTCCCTTGTTCGTGAGGTCCATACATATGAAAAATGCGGCCCCAACACATGCTGAGGCCTGTTTGCTCGGCGTACGTTTGTAGCCAGGAGTGTAGTGTGTTTTTACATAATGAATACGGGGTTTTATAGGAAAGTAAGGGTGAATCTTCAAATAGTACACCGTTAAACCATTCATATTCTGCGCCAGTACCTGCAACGACGACTCGCTTTCCACCGCATGTTGTGAAGTGTTGAATCAATGAGATGCTGGATGTAAGCCAATAGTAATTATTAATGGATACGTAGCATGCTGGCGGTACTGCTTCCCAAGCTAAATGAATGAGATAACTAGGTTTCATGTCGTAAATGAGTTTTTTTACCTCTTCATCGCAAAGTAAGTTTACTTTATGCCAATGGCAAGAAAGGTGAGAAGGCTTATTTGTATTGTAAGTGGCGTGCACTTCATAGCCCTTTTGAATAAGAGAATGTACAACGTATTTACCAATCCATCCACTACCGCCTGTTACAAGGATTTTTTTCATGGCTCAATTACCTCAACTTCTGGTATTGTTACTAAAAATTTGCCGCCCCATTCACGAATGAAAGAGCATTCTTTCATAATTTCATCTTTCAAATTCCAAGGAAGTATGAGAATGTAATCAGGTTTTGTACGTTTTATTTCTTCTGGAGATTTTATTGGAATGCGGGTTCCTGGTAGAAGAAGATTTTGTTTGTGAGGGTTTTTATCTACTGTATAAGTTAGAAATTCTTTTCCTATCCCGCAATAATTTAAAAGAGTGTTTCCTTTAGCTGGCGCACCGTAACCGATAATTTGTTTGTTTAAAGCTTTTGCTTCGATAAAAAACTGTAAAATACTTATTTTTAATTGTTCTATGCGTTTAGAAAAAAGGAGATAGCAATCTAATGTATCTAGCCCGTAATCGACTTCTTTTTGGATTAATTTTGTAACATTGGGGTGGATAGTGGATGAGGCATTATGATGGTTTATAAAAATACGCAAGGAACCACCGTGCGTTGAGAGTTCTTCTACATCGACAATTTGTAAATGATGATGAGCTAAAATTTTTTGAAGGCTTATAAGTGAGAAATAGGAGAAGTGCTCATGGTAGATCGTATCAAACTGCTTAAAGGAGATGAGGTTTAATAAATGCGGGAATTCAATTGTTATCGTCCCATCTTGTTTTAATAACGTTTTTAAACCGGCGACAAAATCATGCAAGTTCGGAACGTGTGCTAATACGTTATTTGCGATAATTAAATCAGCTTGTGGTAATTTTTTTGCTAAGTCATTGCTGAAAAAATTTACTTCAGTAGAAATTCCTTTTTGCATAGCGATTTCTGCTACGTTTTTGGCTGGTTCAATGCCTAATGTTTCGATCTTTTCTTTTTGAAAGTATTGTAATAAGTATCCATCATTACTTGCGATTTCGATAACTTGCGAATGGTTTGTTAAGTTAAAACGCTTAATTGCCATTTCTACATATTGCTTAGCATGCAGTAGCCAGCTTGATGAGTAAGAGCTAAAGTATAAATACTCATGAAAAATATTGTGCGGAGATTCAAATTCATCTAATTGTACAAGTAAACAAGAGTGACAAACAAATGTGTGCAATGGATAAAATGGTTCCATTTTATAGGAGTTTTCTGGAGCTACAAATGAATTAGCGAGAGGGGAAACACCTAAATCTAAAAAAGTATTTGTGAGTAATGAGTGGCAAAAACGGCATTTTTTCTGTTCCATTTTATAGCCCCCTTATAAATTTTTGAATGTATCGATTTGTTGTCGCGTGAAAGATTCTATATTTTCACCAGATGCATATTTTTTGTACCAATCAACTGTCCAAGCGATAGAATGGTCTGTTGATAACTTAGGTGTCCAACCGAGTTTATTTATAGCTTTTGTACTGTCGAGTGTTAAAATAGGTGATTCATAAGGCGTGTTTGTAGGAGGAGAGAGGATTGTTAGTGTTTTATTCCATAATTTTATTATAGTTTGAATGACATCATGAACTGTTCTGTTAGGTTCATTCATTGGACCGAAATTCCACGCTTCCGCATATTCAGCGTCTGTCCAAAGTTTTTCAGCTAAAAGGATATAGCCATGTAAAGGATCTAATACGTGTTGCCACGGGCGAATAGCGTTTTTGTTTCTAATAGTTAATGTACCATCTTGTAAATATGCACGAATGACATCTGGGAATAATCGGTCTTCTGCCCAATCACCACCGCCGATGACGTTACCTGCTCTTACTGAGGCAAGTTTCTGAGTATTAGTGCGGAAGAATGATTTTTGAAAGGATGTTGCCACTATTTCAGCGCAAGCTTTGCTAGCACTATAAGGATCGAAACCTCCTAGCCGGTCGCTTTCCACGAATGCCCGGTTACCGCTCCCGTCATTTTCATAACATTTATCACTTGTAACATTAATGATGCCACGTATACTTTCTATATGTTTTGCCGCTTCTAATACGTGAACAGTGCCTAAAACATTCGTTTTAAATGTTTCGATAGGATTTTTATATGAAGTGGTGACGATTGGCTGGGCTGCTAAATGAAATAGTATGTCTGGATTATGTTGTTTTAGGGCGTGGAATAAAGAATCGTAATCAGTAATATCGCCATGAATTGTTATACATTCTTTTGCTACGTTACCTTGTTCAAAAAGGTTAGGAATGGATGGGGGATGAGAAGAAAAGCCAACTACTTCTGCACCTAAAGAAGTTAAAAAAAGGGTGAGCCAGGAGCCTTTAAAACCAGTATGCCCTGTAATAAATACTTTTTTCTTATTCCAAAAAGATGATGAAGCCATATTACCAAACCTTCCACGGAGCGTTATTACTTTCCCATAGCTCGACTAATTTATTTTTATCGCGCAATGTATCCATCGGATGCCAAAAACCAGTATGTTGATATGCTGATAGTTCATTTTTGTTTACTAACTGAACTAAAGTGTCTGTTTCAAAAACAGACTTATCGCCACTAATGTAATTGAAAACTTCAGGATTTAAAACGAAAAATCCACCGTTAACCCATCCGCCATCCCCGAGTGGCTTCTCTTGAAAAGATGTGACAGACTGTTTATCTAATATGAGAGAACCGAATCTACCAGGAGGTTGTACGGCGGTAACAGTTGCCATTTTTCCATGTTTTTTATGAAATGCAATAAGTTCTTTTATATTTACGTTACTTAATCCATCGCCATAAGTGAGGCAGAAAGGTTCGTCTCCGACATAGTTTTGAATCTTTTTCACTCGTCCACCCGTTTCGGTATTAAGACCAGTATCGATTAATGTAACTTTCCATGGTTCTACACGATGAGAGTGGCTAGTAATTGTGTTATCGCTTAAATGTATTGTGAAATCGGACATGTGTAAGTTGTAATTTAGAAAGAACTCTTTAATTGCATATCCTTTATAGCCTAAGCAAATAATAAACTCAGTAATCCCGTAATGACTATACAAACTCATAATGTGCCATAGAATAGGTTTCGTTCCAATTTCAATCATAGGTTTTGGTTTTAAATGTGTTTCTTCCCCAATTCTTGTACCGTACCCACCAGCAAGAATAACAGCTTTCATTTTTTCCTCCTAAAATAAAAATTTATTATATATACAGTATTCATATTTTATGCAAATGAGATTGTTTTTGATTAAACGGATGAAATTGTGTGAGGTGATGGCAAGGCAGAAAACATTAAGGTTTGAACTTTGGAAATAATTCTTGATATTCAGGATTATTACGGAGGTCTTGTGTTACGTTACTAAGTTCTAAAAAACGGGTTTCCAATTCTTCAGGAGATTGACCGTAATGTGTTTGAAGTCCCATTTGAATACCCATTTTTGAAAGGGTAGGTGTAATTTGTAATTTTCTTGCCTTGGACTGTTCATTCCAAGGGCTAAAATAAAATTTTAAAATAAATGAAGGGTAGTCATAAACTATATTCCCGTGCCGTGAATAATGTCTACCAGGTAAATATGCACCATCTAGATGATTATGAATAAATCTCCAAGCACACCCGAGTTTTGGGTTATAAGGGAAGACACCGTGGTATCGTTGTTCTACTAATGGGATAGAATATCTTGGCTTTGAATAATTGTAAATATGACTATCTATCATTAAAATCATTCTAATCGCATACATATTTTGTCCTAGTGTATGAAGAGATGAGAAAAACTCTTCTTTATTATTACAACAAAAGAACTCTGTAGTATTTAAAACGATTTTCCAACCTGAAACTTCTCTTTCAATTTCCATCACTTCAATATCAGTATTAGTTGGATCAAACTCAAGAAATCTGGAGTCTCGCACTTCCCAGTGGGGTGCGAGTAGTTTACAAATCTCTACGGAACGATCAGTAGAACCTCTATTAATTAAAATACCGTGATCGAATATTTTTGTGTGATGCATAAGCCACCATGGGAGTAAATACTCTTCGTTATAAAAATGAGAAATGATAGTCCTTTTTATGTCAATCTCCTCCTATACAGGCAATCGTTATTAGTAGGATATGCTTTTAAATAAGAAAGGTTAAAAGGTGTGGGCTATATAGTGATTAGGTAATAGTTTAGTAATTTTATTGTATAGCCGTAAATTACGGGTGTAATAGTAGGTTGATCTTGTAAGTTTGTATAAATTGTGAACAACAAACCGTCACGTTTGACTGTACAGTTTATGTGTTGTATGATGGTAGTAATATAAACAAGGGGGGAAGATCGTTGGGAAGGTGTATCGAATCGGACAGTTGGCTCTCATGGCTCACGTGTCGAAACGAACGATTGATTATTATACGAATCTAGGTATCTTGAAAGCGGAGCGATCTCAATCTAATTATCGCTATTACGACGAAACAGCATTTGAGACATTACAATTTATTGAGAAGTGCAAAGAAATGCATATGCCGCTTTGTGAGATTAAAGAGAAAATCGAGGAGAACAAGAAGCTGCTCGGTATCAATGAACACGTTTCGAAACAAGTGAATGAAGTGACAGACCATATTCATCGATTAGAAGCAGAGTTAACAGAGTTAAAGCCGCTTTTAGATGGATTGACTGATTCACAACGTGAAAAAATATCGAAATCTTTATCATGTCAAACGACAGCTTTAATACAGACACTTGCTCTATTATTATAGAATAAGTGAAATCCGACCTCTTTAATTTTTGTATCGGGCTATGTTTTCTAACGAACAAATAAGAAAACATTATAGTATACAGGAGGTGGACACCTTAGTTTTTTAACTAAGGGGATTCATTGGAAATATTTAATTTAGTCATGGTTGCGATTTTAATCGCATTTACTGGATTTTTCGTAGCAGCAGAGTTTGCGATTGTAAAGATACGTTCAAGTCGTATTGATCAGCTTGTTGCGGAAGGAAAACGCGGTGCTTTAGCAGCGAAAAAAGTAACAACAAATTTAGATGAATATTTATCTGCTTGTCAATTAGGTATTACAGTTACAGCTATGGGATTAGGTTGGTTAGGTGAACCGACAATCGAAAAGTTATTACACCCGTTATTTGAGAAATGGAACTTAAATCCTTCTATTTCATCAGTATTAACATTTGGTCTTGCTTTTATGATTATGACGTATTTACACGTTGTAGTAGGGGAATTAGCTCCGAAAACGATGGCAATTCAAAAGGCTGAAAGGGTAACGTTATTATTGGCAGGTCCATTAATGATGTTCTATAAAGTAATGTATCCATTTATTTGGGTATTGAACGGTTCAGCTCGTATTATAACTGGTTTATTCGGTTTGAAACCAGCTTCTGAACATGAAGTAGCTCATACAGAAGAAGAATTGCGTCTTATTCTTTCAGATAGCTATGAAAGTGGCGAAATTAATCAAGCTGAATACAAGTATGTAAATAATATATTTGAATTTGATAATCGCATTGCAAAAGAGATTATGGTACCGCGAACAGAAATCATTGGTTTCTACCTGGAAGATTCAGTAGAAGAACACATGAAAGTAATCCAAAATGAGCGATACACACGTTATCCGATTTTTGGAGAAGATAAAGATGATATTATCGGTATGGTTAACGTAAAAGATTTCTTTATTCGATATATGACCGAAGATCAAAAAGATTTATCATCAATTCGCTCGTATATGCGTCCGATTATTGAAGTGATGGAAACGACTCCAATTCACGATTTATTACTCCAAATGCAGAAGAAGCGAATTCCGATGGCTGTTTTATATGATGAGTACGGAGGGACAGCTGGAATTGTAACGCTTGAAGACATCTTGGAGGAAATCGTCGGCGAAATTCGTGACGAATATGATGAAGATGAAGCGCCACCAATCCAACATGTGAATGAGCACCATAAAATTGTTGATGGAAAAGTGCTTATCTCAGAAGTGAAAGATTTATTTGGATTACACATCGAAGAAGATGATGTGGATACAATCGGTGGATGGATTATGATGCAAAATCATGAAATCGAAGAAGGACAACACGTTGAGGCAGAAGGTTATGAATTTAAAGTGTTAGAAAAAGACGCTTACCAAATTAAACGTGTTGAAATTCGTAAGATGGAACAAGAACAAGAAGAAGAGAAAGCAGCAACTGTGTAAGTTGCTGCTTTTCTTCTAAAGTACAAAAAATGAGAACTTAGGAGCGGATATTTTGATTCAAGAAGCCTTACGTGTATATCGATTACAATTGTATGTGATCTTTAGTGGTTTACTACTTATGTGGACGATTACTCCGTTTGGAAAACAAGTGACAGGGTTTGGTATTGGATTAGCAGTAAGTGCCTATTGTCTTTGGTTATTAGCTCGCAGAGTGGAGAAGCTCGGAAAAAGTATCGTAATGAAGGAAAAGGCTCCTGGATTAGGAGTTTTAAACCGATTTGCAGCTGCTATTTTAGGAGCTATTATCATGTATGAAATTGAGCATGAAATGGAAATGTGGGCATTCGGTACAGGTATTTTAGGTGGTCACTTTTTAATGATTGCAAATTTAGCTTATGCAAATATTCAGTTAGTGAAAGAAGAAGAGAAGCAAAGGGAACATGCTTCGAAAAACATAGAGCTATGATGAAAGGGACCTAATTGGGTTCCTTTTTTAGTTTAGCGATATTATACAAGTAATCAAATTAACGACAAATATGATACGCTTCTTTTTTGCACTTTTCAATAGTATAAAAAATAATAAAAAATTTTTAAAAAACCCATCGATTTCTAAAGGTTATGTATGTTATTATGACAAAAGACTTTTTGAAAGAGGTGGATACCAATGTTACAAGCGTTACTTATTTTTGTGCTTCAAATTATATATGTTCCAGTATTAACAATCCGAACGATTTTGCTTGTAAAGAATCAAACAAGATCCGCTGCTGGTGTAGGATTGTTAGAAGGAGCTATTTACATTGTCAGTTTAGGGATTGTGTTTCAAGATTTATCAAATTGGATGAACATCGTTGCCTATGTCATCGGCTTTAGTGCGGGACTATTATTAGGCGGTTATATAGAGAATAAATTAGCAATTGGATATATTACGTATCAAGTTAGTTTACTAGACCGTTGTAATGAATTAGTAGATGAATTACGTCACTGTGGATTTGGCGTTACAGTATTTGAAGGTGAAGGAATTAATTCTATACGTTATCGCTTAGATATCGTTGCAAAGCGCTCTAGAGAGAAAGAACTTTTAGAAATTATTAATGAAATTGCACCGAAAGCGTTTATGTCTTCTTATGAAATCCGTTCGTTTAAAGGCGGATATTTAACGAAGGCGATGAAGAAGAGAGCGTTGTTGAAGAAGAAGAAAGACGATCATGCATCGTAAAAAGGGAATAGTGCGGCTTTAAAAGCATGGCATAATCACATATGTAAAAGAGAGGAATCGAATTAGATTCCTCTCTTTTTTATAAAAAGTATGTATCTGTTAATTTAAAAAACTAAATCGTATAATTGTTTTTTCTACTAACCCTCAAATTAATGATTAGCCATATAACTTGAATAAATATCGGTATGATAAACGCGATTAATAAAACAATAAGTGATATTGATTTAATTTCGGATGTTTGAGTAACACCAGCACCATCGACATCTCGTAGCCAAATAATAGCTGCCCACACTCCAAAAAGGATAATCCAAAATATGTTACCAATCCACCAAGAAATCCATCGTTTTTTCATGTTAGCACCCCTTACATTTACCCTCTGTTAAAAGTATATTTTCGTACGTTACATTTATAATGAAATAACTCTAAAATTAATTGTTTTTAACTGTATATCTAACTTGCTTAAAAGTTATCATCTCTCCATCTTTATTATCATCCTTAGTCTGCAAAAGTTGAACTTTTGGCTTGTAGTCTGTCCTATGAGCATCATTGATACCTGTAATATCAAGTTTGTAGGATTCACTATTCTTTATTTTTTGTTCCAATACTTTTTTATTAGCGACATAAATAAAAGTTACTTTATTTTCATCAATACCTTCCGTCTTAATTTCTAATTCATTATCTTTTGTTGTAATCGTTGGTGTTAATAATTCCATACTTCCGTTTCCGGTTTCTAAAGAATTTTCTGCTATAGTTGAACATCCTGATAATATGATTCCGATGAATAGAAGAACAATTAATTTCTTTTTCATAACATCCCCCAATTTCAAGTGATTTTTGATTTTGGCATTGCTAGACTGCTAGTGTGGAGCGTAAATGTTTAGCTAGTACTCATTTTAATTGTACCATAATATGTAAAATGTAACAGGGTGTATATCCAGTTTAAGAGAGATTGAAAAGTTTACTTATTGTTGTAAATCAGTATTTTTACAGTAGATATATATTTTCTTTCGAAAGCGGTGTTGTTAAAATCATTACGAATTGGATATCCAAATATATGATGAAATGTAGACAGGAGAAAGAACTTAATACGAAGTGAACTTATTTTTTATGGAAATTAAAATTGTTACATTTTAAAATAATAATATGGAATAGATGAATTGATTCACTTCGGAGGTAGTTACTTGAACATTAACGAGAAGGCAATTGAAATGTTTGAACAAAATGAATATGAGAAAGCAATGGAACTATTTCAACGAGCGGTACATGAATCTAGAGGTGTGCAATCTCTCAATAATCTTGCTTGGATGTACTTTTATGAGGAAGAGGATGATGCTAGAGCTCTTGAATTAATAAAAGAAGTTGTTAAGTTGAATCCTTCCTCATACTTTCCTTATAACATCTTAGGGGAAATTTACATAAAACAAAAAAAGTGGGAAGAAGCGAAAGAAGTATTACAAAAGTCTATTTCCATTCAACCATCCAATGAAGCATATCACAATGTAGCTGTAGCTCATTATAACCTTGGAGAGCTGGAAAAAGCTTCGGAATTTTTCTTGCGAGTTGCAGGGGATTCGGACTATATCATGTATAGCTATGTAAAATGTTTAATTGATTTAGGGAGAACGACAGAAGCGAAAGAGAAGTTAGATACTTTTAACAGGGAATCTGATGATCTTATAGGAGAAATTCATGTAGCAGATTTATATGTCGAGTTGAATTGCTATAAAGAAGCAATTGAATGGTTCGAAAGGGGATACAAGGAAGTTTGGAAAAGCCCCAATTGGATTGGTAGATTTGTTTATGCTCTATATAAAGCTAATAATTTCACGCGTATAAATGAAGTGATACGGGAATCTATCGAAGCGAAAACAGCAGAAATAGAAGATGTTCAGACTGAAGAAGTAGAAGAAAACTGGACAGAAAAAGATAAGAAAGAGTTAATTGAGGAATATACAGAAGAGAATAATTGTTATAAAAAAATGATAGAACGTATCAAATCTGGATATGTTCCAGGGTTAGAATTTGAAACTTATCATATAGGGGGTTGCTATTTATTTGGTTGTAAAAGACATAATCATCTTGAATATGAAGAATAAAAAGATTCGACTGTCAAACATGACGGTCGAATTTTTTTATTATAGGTCGCTTGTCTAAAGGTACCATCTCGACTGAAATTTGTTAAAGATGTTTCGTATCATTACATAGGTATATATCCTCCTTAGGTAATCCTTTTTTTATATTTAAAATATGTAGTGAAATAAAACCAATAAGTCCTATTCCGCCGAAAATAAGCCATGGTGTATACATTCCGTTTAAGTTGGATGTAAAAGATGTACCGGTATAATTACCGATGATAAAACCAAATGCGAGTGATAGTTGATAGAATCCGAAGTAAGTAGCTGTATATGATTCGTTACTGTAATTTGCAATAGCAATATCAGCGTTAGGTAATACGAGTGTTTCACCAATTGTAAATAAAATTACACAAATAAATAACCAATATGGGTGCTGGAATAAAGGGATGAGTAAAAAGGAAATGCCCATTAATAAAATACCGTATTTAATAATCGACAGCGTGTTGTATTTGTGAAATAGTTTTCGAAATAACACCATAAATATAACGCCTGTTATTGCATTTATCGTAATAACGAGTGTAGCAAGCTGGTTGCTATTACTAATGTTTTTCATATGAAGTGGAAGTGCGACAGTAAGCTGAGTAAACATAATATAGAAGAAAATCATGATAAATGAAAACAGAAGAAAAGGCTTGTTTTGTAAGATAGCCTGTATTCCTAATGTAATAGATGTGTTTTCAGTAGTGACTTGGAAGTGATTTTTAAGTAAGTAAAAGATAAAAGCGAATAACAGCATAAGTGATCCTGTTAGAAAGAAAGCATAGATGGGATCGAGTAAGAGTAAGAATCCTCCTGCAATTGGTCCAATTATTGCACCGCAATTAAAACTCAGGTTTAAATATGTAAATAAATTTTTTCTCATATGAGCTGGTTGTGAGCCGAATATGGCGCGAGCAGCAGGTTCGTAAAATGCGGTTCCGAAGCCAATAAGTGCAGAGGAAATAGAAATTGTATAGAAATCAGAACATATTCCTAAAGCGATAAATCCGATTCCTCTTAAAAATAATCCGGCTATCATCATGATGATATAGCCTATTTTGTCAGCAATTAACCCTGAGAATAATGGGATAACTCGTGATGTGATTGTCATAACCGTCAATACTGTTCCTACTTGGACAGCAGAAAAATGAAGAAAGGTTAATAGATAAATAGCTAAAAATGCGTATACTGCAAAATACCCAAAAGACATAAAGAATGAAGAAATAAGCATGAAACGTATCGGTATTGAGAAACTTTTCATAGAACTCCTCCTAATATTGTAACCATTAAAATTATTTAATGGTTAACTATTTTATATTATAATTATACATAAAGTCAGAAAAAAGTAAATTTTAAGAAGAAGGTGAATGGAATTGAATCAGAACGCACCACATGAATTAGAATATATTCGAGAATTTTTAAATACATGGAGAATACCAAACGATACGAGAGAAGCAATTGATTTGCTACAAACAGAAGAGGATATAATGCTCTTTATGAAAGAACATTTTCATGAAGAGGTTCCATTTCATACGATAGAGGAATTAAAAAGTTTTCGAGAAGATATTCGGGTGGCAATTGAAGGCGGAGAATCATTGCAAAAGTGGTTAGAGAAATACCCATTTCATGTACATGTAAAGGAAGATATGAAAAGTGTTACATATGAACCGGTGCAAGAAGAAAATGTGTATACAAAAGTATTGAGTATTGTGTTAACGGCGATTCAAGAAAAGTTGTGGGGAAAGTTAAAGGCCTGTCCAGATTGTCGTTGGGTATTTTATGATCATTCGCGAAATGGAAGTAAAAGATGGTGTGGTATGTATGCTGGAGAAGAAGGAGGAAGAGCATGCGGTACGATTGCAAAAGTGAAAAACTACCGGGCGAAGAGAAAAGGGCGATCTGGTTATGATATGTAATTAATATTAGAGAAAGCAAAATGGATGGGGGAATGTAGAATATGAAAGGCACACAAATGCTAGCTATTAATAAAAAGTGTTGGGATACAGTTGCACCTTATTTTTTTCAAGTGGATTGTTTACCGAAATACGGACCGTATACGGCGTCTGAAGATGAGATTCATGTGTTCGATTCATTTAAAGATAAAAAGGTACTTAATATTGGATGTGGAAGTGGGCATTCGTTGTAATATATGGCGGAACAAGGGGCAGAGGAATTATGGGGGCTTGATCTTTCGAGTGCACAAATTGAAATAGCGAATAAGGCGTTAAAGGATTGGAATCCAAAGTTAATATGCGGAGCAATGGAAGAGGAAGGAAATATTCCGAAAGGATATTTTGATATTGTATATTCCATTTATGCATTAGGTTGGACTTCGGATTTAAGAAAAACGTTGGAACTGATTTATTCATATGTAAAGCCAGGAGGAAGTTTTATTTTTAGTTGGGAGCACCCAGTATATTCAAACTTACAGTATGGTACAGAAGAAGTTGCTATAAAGTCTTCTTATCATGAGGAAACGCCTATTACGTTTGAAACATTTAAAGGAGAAAATGTACAAGCGACATTATATAAGAGAAAAATAAGTACATACATAAATGAGTTAAATAGAGTGGGATTTAAAATTGAGAGAGTAGAAGAGCCTGAACCATCGAGCTCGTTTGATGGAGAACTAGCTGAACCGTCTACGAAATATTATTCTTTATATAAAGCTAGAATGGTGCCAACTACTTTATTGTGAAGGCAAGAAAATGTAAAATACAGCGCACACTTTTTTTAGTGTGCGCTGTATTTTGTTAAAGGTCAGTACTTATCTTTTTGGTTGAAAAATATGTTGGAAAAAGTATTTGTGATGTAAGTTATCTACAACTTTATTTGCTTGATATGTGCGGTGTTGTTCGAGTCGAAGTCTTTGCTCCATCATTTTTATTGCGTGATCAGATAAACGTAACATAATACATCTCTCCTTTTCTATAAATATAGGTCTCTAAAATGATATCGATTCCAGATTTTATAGTTAAGGAGGTATACTGTGTAACATAGGCAAAAAGCACCTTCCTCTCCCATTACGCTTACGAGGTTAGCTGTCGGACTCGGGAAGTGAGAGTATCCCTACTTAAAAAAGATTCGCCCCAAGTAGCATTGCTACAAAAATGGTTCCCCCGCTCCAAAATTTGGACTCAGCAAAAGGTATTATAAAGTAAAAGATAACATAAATAAACTAACGAGTCAAACTATTTTATGTTTTCTGTCTCTTTAGTTGTGTAAGAATCATACGATCGGTAATTGTTATATCGGTTACTTCAGTGAAGCCGTGTTTTTTATATAATGCAATAGCAGGGGTATTCGCTTTACCTGTTTGTACAATATATGCCATGGAAGAAGGGAACATGTTAAATATATAACTTAAGAGTTTCGTTGCAATTCCTTTTTGAAAAAAATCAGGCGATACAACTAGTCGGTGAATATCAATTAGCTGTTCTTCTTGCATAAAAGAAATAAAGCCGATAAGTTTATTTTCAGAAAAATATCCATAGAATGTTTCACCGCAATTTTGAATATCGTTTACAGTATCATATAAACGGGGGATTGCAGTACTGTTTAAATAATCTGCTTCAACTTTATAAGATGGAATTTGAACTTGTAAAATGGATGATGCAACTTCAAAAGAAGTGGCATTTAACTTAAGAATCATAGATAGTGAAGCCTCCTTTGAATATGGTATATTAATATAATTGATTTTTGGGTAAGTTTGACAATGATTTTCTTTTTTGCATATAATATATGTATCTCCTTACATATATTACTCTTTCGTTTGTTTCTATAGTAGAATATGGTTAGTGTAAATGAATTTGTAATCTTATATAAGAGTTTTGCTACTCTTGTATTTGAGCATACAGACTATAATAGAAATGGAGGACTAAAGATGGGATGGATTATCACATTAATAGTTGGTGCTATTATAGGTGCAATTGCTAGTTCTATAACAGGTAAAAATTTCCCAGGCGGTATGTTCGGAAATATTATCGCAGGTTTATTAGGTGCTTCGTTAGGTGGTAGATTATTTGGATCTTTTGGGCCATCATTTGGTGGAATTCATGTCGTGCCAGCATTATTAGGAGCAATCGTATTAATTCTTATTGTATCATTTGTAGTGAAAGCTGCAAGGAAATAAAGATATAGATAATGATGAAAAGCCCTGAGTAAGGGCTTTTCATCATTCAAAGAGGTGGTTTAATTGGAAAAAGTAAATATAAGAAAAAGAGACAAGTTAAAAAAGTTTTTTAGGGAACAAAATTATTTAGCAGTGTTACTTGGATTTGCATTATTGTTCATTAACATATTATTGCTAACAAAAATTTCTTTCGTTTTTACTCCGTTTATTGTCTTTTTAAAAACAATATTCTTCCCGGTATTATTAGCCGGAGTGCTATTTTATATCTTGCACCCATTCGTTTCACTTTTAGAAAAGAAAGGTGTTTCAAGAATCGTATCGATAGCCTCGATATATTTAATAGTACTAGGATTATTTGTGTTTTTAGTTGTAACGGTTATCCCTATTATTAAAGATCAAATTGATGCATTAATAGATAACTTACCGTATTTTGGTCATGAAATCGAACGAGCAGCACGTAGATTTGGGGAAAGTAATTTACTTGGTAAAATTCAGGAGAATTTAAATATTGATGTAGCGAATATAGTAAAAGACTATACAGTTGATTTTACAAAGTCATTATCATCAGTGACTGGAAATGTAACTGGATTTTTAAGTACACTTACAGAAGTTGTTTTAACCTTTGTCATGGTTCCGTTTATATTGTTCTATCTATTAAAAGATGGTGAACAATTACCGAATCACTTTTTGAAGTTTATTTCAGAGCAAAGACAACCGGCAGCAATGAGAATACTAGATGATATGCATTATGCGATTAGTTCGTATATAAGAGGGCAAATTATCGTTAGCTTGTTTATCGGTATCATGCTATTAATTGGCTATCTTATTATTGGTATTAAATATGCGGTATTACTTGCTATTTTAGCGATGATTGTAAATATCGTTCCGTACGTAGGTCCAGTTATTGCAATAACTCCAGCGTTAATTATCGCATTTATTGACTCGCCAGGAATGGTTTTAAAGGTAATTATCGTTATGATGGTTGTGCAATTAGCAGAAGGTAAGTTTATCTCTCCGCAAGTAATGGGGAAAAAGCTAGATATCCATCCAATTACAATAATCTTTATCATTTTAACTGCCGGTAACTTATTCGGTATTATGGGGATAGTTTTAGCAATTCCAGGATATGCGATATTAAAAGTGTTAGTTACACATGGTTATAGATTTGTAAAATTGAATACGTAAAAAAAGAGCTAAAACAGAGAAAACTGTTTTAGCTCTTTTTTATTAATAATTGATTTGCGTATTGGCGTGCCCATTGATCAGCTTCTAATATAGCATCGAGTGAAGGATCTTTTACGTTATGATGAGCTTCAACTGTATTGTAAATTGTTTTTTCGATATCGAAAAATGCAATTTCATTTTTAAGAAATAGTGCATTTGCAATTTCGTTCGCTGCATTTAATACGGCTGGAGTTGTACCGCCAATTTTGCCACATTCAAATGCGTATTGTAGACAGGGGAACTTCTCTAAATTTGGTTTTTCAAAATGCAAACTACCAATTTCTAATAAATTTAATTTTTCATAGGATGAAGGTAGTCGAGTAGGGTAGTGAAACGCATATTGAATCGGCATTCTCATATCAGGAGCACCGAGTTGTGCCATGACTGATCCATCAATAAATTCCACTAAAGAGTGAATGATACTTTCTTTATGAATCATAACATCAATTTTTTCATAAGGAATATCGAACAGCCATTTAGCTTCCATCACTTCAAACCCTTTATTCATTAACGTGGCAGAATCTATCGTTAGTTTTGCTCCCATTAACCAGTTTGGGTGTTTTAAAGCATCCTTCGCTTGTAATGTTTTCATTTCTTCACGTGTTTTATCACGAAAAGCGCCGCCAGAAGCTGTGACAATTAACTTCTCAATCTCTTTATTATTTTCTCCGTTTAAACATTGGAAAATAGCTGAATGCTCACTATCGACTGGAATTAGGCGGCATCCGTTTTGTTTCGCTAGTCCAGTTACGATATGACCAGCGGCAACTAAAGTTTCTTTGTTAGCGATGGCGATATCTTTCTTCGCCTTTAATGCTTCAATTGTTGGGAGTAAACCTGAAACACCGACAACTGAACTTAATACAAGATTTGTATCAGGATGGGTAGATACTTCATTTAAACCATCAGTTCCATATGTAATTTTTGTATTTGTTGAAATACGAGAACGTAATGTGTCCGCTAATTCTTTTGTCGCTACGCTTACAATACGAGGCTGAAACGATTCAATTTGTTTTTCGAGAAGATCGATATTATAATTTGCGGTTAAACCGACGATTTTAAAATGTTCAGGATGAGCGGAAACGACATCTAATGCAGATGTGCCAATGGATCCTGTTGAACCTAAAATGGATATATATTTTACCATGAAAAAACCTCCAAAGTTGTTTCGATTACTTCTGCAAACCTATATATTATTAGACAATTAAGGTGGAAATTCCTGCTATATAAAACAGAAAATTAGGGTTTAATTGGAAAGGGAATGTGATAAAATGTAAAAAACGAAAAAGCAATGAAAGAGAAGAGTACATGTTCAAAACTTTTCAGAGAGCTGATATGTGGTGGGAATCAGTAAGGGATGAATATGGAATGGGCTCTGGAGCTTCTAACTGAAATGAGTAGGTAAAGACGGTTACTTCACGTTATCGAAGTATGAAGTGAGCTAATGATAGCTAATAAAGGTGGTACCGCGGGAGTCTCTCGTCCTTTTTAAGGATGAGAGACTCTTTTTGTTTTTTATTTTGAGAAAGGAGGAGTTAGTATGAGCGAAAAAATAATGTTAACAGGAATTAAACCAACAGGTTATCCGCATTTAGGAAATTATATTGGTGCAATTAAACCTGCATTGCAAATGTCAAAAAATAATGAAGGAAAAGCATTGTACTTTATAGCTGATTATCATGCGTTAAATGCAGTGCATGATCCAGAGAAGTTCAGTAGTTATACAAAAGAGGTAGCAGCTACATGGTTATCACTCGGACTTGGAGAAGATGTTATTTTCTATCGACAAACAGAAGTGCCAGAGATTTTGGAATTAGCTTGGATATTAGCTTGTCTAACTCCGAAAGGGCTTATGAATCGTGCCCATGCATATAAAGCGAAGGTAGAGCAAAATAAAGAAGCGGGATTAGAAATTGATGCAGGTGTGAATATGGGGTTATATACGTACCCGATTTTAATGGCGGCTGATATATTATTATTTCAAGCTACTCATGTACCTGTTGGTAAAGATCAAATTCAGCATATTGAAATTGCTCGTGATATTGCGACGTATTTTAATCATACATTTGGCATGACATTTACGCTTCCAGAGTATGTAGTGCAAGAAGAAGGGGCAATTTTACCTGGTCTTGATGGAAGAAAAATGAGTAAAAGTTATGGGAATGTTATCCCGTTATTTGCAGAGCGAGAAAAACTACGAAAGCTTATTTTAAAAATAAAAACAGATTCTTCACTTCCAAATGAACCGAAAGAACTAGAAACGTTATTTACAATCTATAAAGAATTTGCGACAAAAGATGAAATTCAGTCAATGCGTGAAAAATATGAAACTGGAATCGGATGGGGTGATGTAAAAAAAGAGTTATTTCGCGTTGTAGATCGTGAGTTAGCAGGACCTCGGGAAAAATACGCAACGTATATGAATGAACCGCATTTACTATATGAAGCGTTAGAAAAAGGTGCTGAGAGGGCAGGGGCTATTGCGAAGGTGAATTTGGTGGAAATTAAAAAACGGATTGGATTTGAGAGGGAACGCTGAGCGTTCCCTTGTTTTTTCTATATGAATTTTAATTATTTATTCGTTATATCTACATGCAAAATTAGGAATTCGCATCGTCTTTCTAAATTTATTAATTGCACATTTTAAAAAGTATGTTAATATAGGGGTACTTATTAAAGGTGTTTAATAAGTGTGATTAAAGTCACTTATTAAAGAGGTTTAATAAGTAGGACTCATTTGATTACAAAGGAGATGATTCTATGAAAACGGAAAAAGAAAAGATGTTGGCGGGAGAAATGTATATTGCGGATGACGAAGAATTAGTGGCTGATAGGGTGGAGGCAAAACGTTTAACACGCCTTTATAACGAGGCAATGGAGACAGGAGATGAACAACGTTTTACGTTATTAAATCAGCTTTTAGGTTCTTCAGCTGATGGGAAAACCCACATTAATCCTGATTTTCGTTGTGATTACGGTTACAATATCCATGTTGGAAAGAGCTTTTTCGCAAATTTTAATTGTGTGATTTTAGATGTTTGTGAAGTTCGAATCGGTGATAATTGTATGTTTGCACCTGGTGTTCACATTTACACTGCTACGCATCCGTTGCATCCAGTAGAACGGAATTCTGGCAAAGAATATGGGAAACCTGTAAAGATTGGTAACAATGTTTGGGTTGGCGGGGGAGCTATAATTAACCCTGGTATTTCAATTGGAGACAATGCTGTAATTGCTTCAGGAGCAGTTGTGACAAAAGATGTACCTAGTAATGTAGTTGTTGGTGGTAACCCAGCCAAAGTTATGAAAATGATAGACTTATAGAAATCGTTTTTCACGGATGCTTGAATAAACTGGTGTCGTATCGTATAGACAATGTGAAAGGTGTTTCATATGAAGAAAAATAGTGCGGGCAATCATACAAAGACATTACTTGCCTATCGAAACGCTCTTTTTCTCTTATTTGCTTTGCCAGGTGTCGCGTTTGCTACATGGATTTCTAGAACAGCGGCGGCGCGAGATATTTTAGCAGTTTCAAATGCAGAAATGGGCTGGATTTTGTTCGGTTTATCTGTCGGTTCAATAATTGGTTTACTGAGTGCAAGTCATTTTATTGACTGTAAGGGAGCTAGAGACGTTATTATAGGCAGTATGTTTTTAATAATTGTTGGATTACTTTGTTTAGGTATTAATATTTATTTTGTTTCTAGCATAGGGACTTTTGGTAGCTTGCTAGTATTTGGAGTAGGATATGGGTTGGCAGAAGTCTCATTGAATGTAGAAGGCTCTTCAATAGAGCAGAAATTAGGAATGACACTTCTACCGAAATTCCACGGTTTTTTTAGCGTAGGAACTTTAGTAGGCGCGCTCAGTGGCACTGTCGCCGCCTCGCTTCACATCCCAATCCTGTATCAGTTTCTTACGATTTCGGCCGTGTTTTTATTACTTGTATGTATGGTGTATCGTTATCTTCCGCACGGAACAGGAAAGAAAGAGAAATCGCAGAACAAAAAGCGAGCGAAGCGTACTTCCTTACGTATGGAAAAGAAGGTGCTTTTAATTGGTCTTTTTGTGTTTGGAATGGCATTTGCAGAAGGAAGTGCAAATGATTGGCTGCCTATCGTGATGGTAGATGGACATCAGCAAAGTGTAGTGACAGGTTCTATTATGTACACAATTTTTGTATTGGCAATGACGTTAGCTCGTATGTGTAGTAGTTATTTCCTTGATCGATTCGGTCGTGTCGCTGTCGTACGTGCTACTATTATGGTGGCGATTATAGGAATTTTAATCGTAATATTTGGGAGTAACTCGTATTTTCTAGCAGTTGGTGTAGTGCTGTGGGGGATTGGTGCGGCGTTAGGTTTCCCAATTGGTCTTTCTGCTGCTGGAGATGATCGTGAAAATGCGACTTCTAATGTTGCTGCAGTTTCTATCATCGGTTATACAGCTTTTTTAGTCGGACCGCCATTTTTAGGTATACTAGGGGAATCATTCGGAATACGTAATGCCTTGCTAGCTGTTTTATTATTTGTTCTCTTATCTGGAATTGTATCGTCTGTTACGAGAGAGAATAAATCGAGCTAAACAAGGAGTGCATGCAGTGGAAATATATCATCTCTATTGCTTTAGAAAATGATGTGTGATATATTGTCAACGCAACTTATTAAAAGTGTTTAATAAGTATGTTGATTAAGGTGGTGAGCGATTTGAGTGAACAATTTGTTACTCAAAAATCGATTAAAGAGACGATCCTTCGCGGCATTCGTACAGCTCTTCTAGAGCGAGGTAGTGCAACGAAAGTTGAACTTAGTAATACATTAGAAATCAGTTTTCCAACGATAAGTAAATTTATAGAAAATATGAAACAAGACGGTGAAGTCACTTTAGTCGGTTTAGATGATTCAAGTGGTGGAAGAAGAGCGAAACGATATGCTTATAATCCGGAATATATGTTAGGTTTAGCGATATTTTTAGAAAAAAATGAGACAAACTATACGATTTTTAACTGTTTAGGGGAAGTAAAAGAAAAAGGAAGTACTTCAAGTGTATTAATTGATACTGGCGTAAACCTATTATCTAAACATATTGAAAGTCTTATCGCTACATTCCCGAAAATAAGCTCTATATCAATTGGTGTGCCCGGTTCGGTAGATAATGGTCGTATTTTTTATATACCTGGTTATGAAAAGTTCCAAAATTTTAATTTAAAAAGTCATTTGGAGAATCTGTTCTCTATACCTGTAGTAATAGAGAACGATATGAATGCCGCAGTGCTTGGTTATTATAAAAACACTGGAAACCATGACAATTCCTCTCTTGTATATTTGTATTCAGGTCAAAATGGTCCAGGTGCGGGTATTATGATAAATGGGGATGTAGTCCGAGGAAGTACATTTTTCTCGGGAGAGATATCTTTCGTTCCGCAGTATGATAATAAAAATTTCTTACAAGCTTTGAGAAGTGGAGATGAAGTGAGAGATTCGAATAATCCAGAGGAATATAATATAGATGCTATTACTCGATTAATTTCTACATGTATAGCTATTATTAATCCACATGCGTTTATTTTCTGTGATGATGAAGTGAATCAATTTGTAATAGATCAAATTGTAAAAAGTTGTCCACAGTACATTCCAGCGGAACATATTCCGAAAATAACAGTAAGCGATTGGAAAGAAGATTATTTATATGGATTAAAAAGCCTTGGACTTGATCTTATGATTACAAGAACAAGCAAAGAAAATTAAATATCAAATTGTTGGTTGAATACCATAAAAAGAAAAGGTGTCGATTATGAGAATTGAACATGTAGCAATTTGGGTGAATGATTTAGAAGGCATGCGTGATTTCTATAAACAGTACTTCAATGGTGAAGCGAATGTATTGTATCACAATCCGAAAAAAAAGTTTGAATCTCACTTTATAACTTTTGAAGGTGGTGCGCGTCTAGAACTTATGAGACAGGTAGGGATAGACGATGTAATAAAAAAACAAACAGTAGGATATGCGCATATGGCATTTTCTGTAGGTAGCAAAGAAAAAGTGGACCAATTAACGGATAGGTTAAGAGAAGCAGGATATACTCTGTTAAATGGCCCACGCACTACAGGAGATGGTTATTATGAAAGTGTAGTAAGTGATCCTGAAGGAAATCAGATCGAGATAACAATCTAACATTTTATTTACTAATAACGAATAAAAAATATAAAACTTTGTTGTTCCCCAAAATGTTTAAGAGAAAGCTATTATTTCTTCAGAAAGGGGGACATAACATTGAGTGAGTCAATTTTTATTTTCTGTATATATCCATTGCTTATTTGTATGTTTTCAATAGCTGTGACATATAAAATAGGTACATTTTACGTGATGCCAATGGTAACATTTTTTATTTTTCTTATGTTCAATGTTACATTGTACGATCCATCATTTTTCTTTTGGGTGGGCATGTATACTGTTTTTTCATTCATTATTTCTTATATAACTATTTTATTTGTAAAGGGATATAAAGCTGTAGAAAAAGAACGTTAAATCATCTAATTATTTTTTGGGGAAATAGGGATTTACGGTGAACGATAACAACCTCATTTCACGTTGTAATGACGAGAAATGAGGTTGTTATATTTTTATATAAAATATAAGGTACTTATTTTGTAATGTTTTTTAATTAGAGTGCTGAAACTCTTTAATAATCCGCTCAATGACTGGATGAAGAGTAATAGGCAACCTATCAAGCGGAAAAAAGCGTAATTCTTTTGACTCAGCTTGATCACATACAAGTTCACCGTGGAATTCTCGGCAAATATAAACAACGAGTACACCGTGTACTTGATCGCCGTTTGGATAGATTTGAAAAAAATCTGGTCCTGAGTATGTACGGAACAGTTCTGGATTTTTAATGATAAGCCCAGTTTCTTCAAATACTTCTCGTTTTAAAGCATCTTCTAACGTCTCATTATATTCTAAGGCACCACCAATAATACCCCAGCGGTTAAAGTCTGTTCGGAGCTGTAGTAATACTTCATTTTTCTCATTTAATATAATGGCGTGTGAGCCTATTAATATAAGTGGATGATTTCCTACTAGATTTCTTACGTCTTCAATATAACCCATAATTTTTCTCCTTGTATTTAATAATAGTTTGGGAGTTCTTTTAACATTTTTTCTGTTTTACGTGCTGTATAGGCTAAGTTATGATCATCTTTTGTTCTAAAAAATAATGTACGTAAAAAGGTTTTAATGTTGGCACATAAAATACAATACTCATTAAGCGAAAGGCGTTTTCTAATTTGAGGAAGCCTTTTTATTTTTTTATAAATAATTGAAATTAACTCATCTTGCTGGAAGTCATGATACAGCATGGATATTAATGGCGTAACAATACGCTCATCTTCGTTATTATGAAAAATATCAGATGGAATGAAGATTTTATTTAATAAACAATGAATGAGCTCTTCATACCACTCAAAAGTCGTATGTGAATTATGAACAATTTCAGTGAAAGCATCAGATACGTGGGCGATACAATGAGCCCATCCTTTATTTTCGATATATCCTCGAAAATCCATTTCTAAGTTTGTATATGTAATGAGTTTATTTTTTATCTCTTCAATATCCTCTTCTGTAAAAAAGTAGTGAGAGTTAGCGAATTGAAGTATTAACGCAATTAAAGAAACAGTGTAAGAACGTGTGAAAACCCCATCTGTATGTGGGGAGTAAATGTCACAATATAAATACTCATCACTTAAACATGTTTGCAACAGTAATTTCAGCTGATCGTCCATAAGGAATTCATGATGAATGAAATGCGCAAAACATTTATATATAAGTTGGTAACGAACGTAACTATCAGTCGTTCCGATGTACTGAAGCATGTTCAAAGTTAACTCATTTACATTTATATGATGCAGTTGCGTATAGTCATTTTGTTGTATAAGCTCTAACTGTTGTTGCAATGCTGTAATATCCAATGGAGAACCTCCTCCGCACTTTAAAGATGCGATCTTTTCTAGTATTCTATATATTCAAGGACAATCCTGCTCATGCAAGGAGAACCATTAGAAATTCGAGTATGACATAGATGAGGGAAGAATATGACGACAATAGAACAGTTAGAAAAACATTTTAAAATAAGAAGAAGTGCTTCTTCTATCATGATAAAAGAAAATAATGCAGAGGCTTTTACAGAAGAGCAATTAAAAGAGATCATGCAATATTGCGTTGCTGAGGCTGAAAAAGAGGGGATAGAAAAATTACATTTTGAGATCTCTTCAAAAAGTCCAAATTATGATGTGTATAAGAAATGTTTTGAAACGTATTCATTTGAATATGTTACTGAAAACATGATTGTATTTAAGGATATATATGAAGTAGAAGATGTAGAAAGTGAAATTGATTTTAAGCTGATTGAAGAAGTAGGAGAGGATACTTTTTATTCTTTTTGGAACGAAATGACGGAAGAACAAGTCGACTATAATCAATTTGTACATATGATGGAACAAGAAATTGGTGAGCAATGGAAAGAACATTGTTTAACAGCAGTTGCAAGCGAAGAGCCAATAGGAATTGTAATCCCGCATATTGAGAAAGGTACGTTAGAAGAAGGGAAACTTATGTATTTCGTAATGGCTCCAAATATGCGAAATAAAGGGTACGAAGCAGCATTCTTTACAGGTGCAATGTTTGTCTTAAAGGAAATAGGTGCATCTTATTATATTGGCGAGACAAATGTACAAAATGAGTGGATGAAGGATGTTTTTGGGAAGAATGGATGTCAGCTGCTTAGTTCTACTGAGCGATATGTGAGGAAGTTTTAGGATGATGAAAGATGTAGTGATAGGGGGTTATGCAGAACAAGGTGTTGTACTTATAGAGCCTCAACAAAAAGTGAAAAAGGGGGACCGATTGGGATAAATAACTTTAAGTAGGGAATTTAAAAAATCCCCCTAGTGTAGTTTTGGAATAAAGTCATATTATTTATAAAAAAGTTGCAAGGTTGTTCCCCTTTGTATACAGGGGACAACTGATATACGTGAAAAACTAAATCGTAGTCATACATTGTTTACCAACTAATAATCTTTGAGGATAGTGGAAACATAAATGTTCGTTTTTATTACATCGTAATCTGATAATGGGTGTTTTTTGACATATGAAAGATGAATTAAATTATAAAGTTTGTGAAGCATGTGAATTCCTTCAATTTGTCATAAAGGGATATATGGAAGGTTATAATCCTTATCAGTAGAAACTAAAAAAGATGGGCTCTGGTAGAATACCAAAACCATCTCTTAAGTACTTAATTTTTTATGATTTTTTTATTAAACTGTCTATCTTATAAAGTACAGTTCATAATTCATTAGCCGTTCCATTATTTACTTGTATATTTTTGAACAGATGCTAGTTCACTATCAATGAAAGTAAAAATACGTTCAATATTTTCTTTCGTTTCAAACATCACCGAACCATGAATAGCATTAGGGAAGATTTCAACCTTTGCATAATCTTTTCCTAATAAGTTATTGACTTTCAAAGCAAAATCAATTGATTGTTGCATCGGTATAATATCATCTCCACTCCCATGTTGTAACAGTATTTTTGGCATATTTTTATGAATGTAACTAATAGGATTTGCTTGTTCAACTTGTTTTGTTAATTGATTGATTGGTCCACCAACAAATTGTGCTCCTGTACTACCTTCTGTATGATATGGAAATTCATTGCGCTTACTAATTGGAAAAGCGTCTTCATATTCATCGCTACGATCTACCACTTCATATAACCCGTTATCTCTGAGTATACTATTTACTTGTAGATCATACTCCAAACGAGAAAAATCAGAAACTGGATACCAAGCAACTACTGCTGAAACATCAGTTTGAATATCAATATTAGGGTCTTTTTCATTATCAAATAAATTTTCATTCTCAAAAACCGCTGTCATAAGGGCCATATATCCACCTGCTGAACCACCCCAAGTTATTATTCTATTCGAATCTAAATTAAATTTCGCAGCGTTCTTTTTAATAAAACGAATAGCCATTTTCACATCTTTTACTGGTTCTGGAAAAATCGCTTCGCCTATTAATCTATAATTAATAGAAACAACTGCATATCCTCTATTTAAACCTTCTAACATCGGATCAATCATATCTTGTTGTCTTTTATCACAAGCTACAAATCCTCCGCCATGTATAGAAAGAATTACAGGAAATGGACCATCTCCTTTTTCAGGTAACCAAATATCTAATTTTTGTGCTTCTGATTCAGCCCCATAAGAAATATCAAAATAACCGCTTCTATTTTCAGTACTTAGAATAGGACCATTTTTTCTCCACTGTCTATTTGTCATTTTTTATTCTTCTCCTTAGTCATTTTCTTTAAAAGAAAGAGTATTTTTATTTATATAATATAAACCTAATCCTATCGTGATTAGCACAACATAGATTAAAAGAATATTGCTATACAACGGTGCACTCGATGTTTCAAATCCAAATAAATTTGTTTTGTGTAAAAAACCTACCGATAATAATTTTCCAGTAATAGCAATCCAGATAGTAGAAGCGATCGATATGCTTAGATTAAAGAAACCTAACCCAGTTCCCACTTTTTTTATTGGAAGGGCACTAACAACAATTTTCATAAATGGTGTATATAATAGGCCCATCGCTCCCGAAAATAAACAAATCACAAGGGCTAGTACCGTTATATTAGTATCGATCAAAACTGCTCCAATTAATAAAGAGGCTCCCATTAGACCGATTGCAATCATTAGCGTTTTAGGTACTCCTAATTGAATCGTTATTTTTCCACTTATACCCCCAATTATGGTCCCGACTACAAATGAAGGAAGCATAATTAATGAAACTGTACCAAGATTCACTTGATAAATACTTTGAGCTAAAAAACCAAATACAAAAGAAAAAGCTGCTTGGGAACCGAAAGTTAAGAATACAAGTAAAATTGCCAACAAATATTTTTTATTTTGAAAGAAATCAATTGTAATAAATGCATTCTTGTTTTTCATGATATAAAAAACAAACAATACTATACTAAACAGCGACAATAAAAGTAGTATTATATTTAAGTTATTAAAGTACAAGGTTAATAAAATTGTAATTAAACTTATTAAACTTATACCAGCTATATCTAATTTTCGTTCAGTTTTCTTTGAGTCCTCTGGTAAATTTTTAAGCAAAGACGGAACTAAAATCAAAGTTATGAGCGGTAATAGAAACAAAAACCTCCAACTAACATATGTCGAGAGAAAACCACCACATAAAACTCCTAGGGCCATTGATGCTTGTACACACGCTGTATTATAACCATAATATTTCACCTGAGTTTTCTCATCCAAGTATTTTGTAGCTATTATGATCAATAATGCTGAAGCACTAGTTCCACCAAAAGTTTGTAAAGCTCTTGAAATTACAACCATAATAAATGAATGACTAAAAGCAAACCCTAGTACACTACCAATACACAAGATAAGTACACCAAAAATAATTAACTTCCTAATACTAATAGGGTCTGACAAGGTTGCGTATATCATTGATGCAATCCCCATCACTAGCATAGCAATTGATACTTGGATGCTAATTGTAGATTCTGGTAAATTAAAATCTATTGCTAGTTGAGGCGAGATAATCATAAATGCTTGAATTAATGTTGCTGAAGATAAAAAAATCACCATAATCATTGGCATTACTTTTTTTACGTTTCCACTATGTTGCATTATTCTTACCCCTTTCACAAATCAAAAAGTTTGTACGTTTTAAATTCCTGTCTTAAAATGTATCCGTTTTCAAAAAAGAGATAGAACTACTAGTTTTTCTAATTCTCTTAATCACCTTCTTTTGTAAGAGTTTTTATACCATCAAGTATAGTGGTATATGTTGTGGTATAATTTATTTCACTTGAATTATATTTTAATACAAAAAATTAATCAACAACAATTTTAAAACATTCACAACATTTTTCAGCTTGTTACGCTTTAAATACTCGATTTAAAACAATAGTAACCATATTTCACTATTCCAAGTTCAGACAAGAATTGCGATTAATTTATAACACGATATAATATTTATAGGGAGTGTTGTTAATGACAGGTGAAAATAAAAAAAAATTACCTCTTTATGTAGAGATTTATGATAAATTACTAAAACTAATTAATGAGGGAGTCTATCCGATTGGAAGTAAGCTGCCTACTGAAGCACAACTATCTAAGATGATGAATGTGAGTAGAATGACCTTAAGACAGGCACTGAGCTTATTACAAGAGGACGGTTATATCGAAACGATACATGGACAAGGAAATTTTATAAAACAAAATGTAGATATAAAAAGTATTGGATTAGAAAAAATAGATAATATTGTTTTTCAATGCTGTACAGAAGCTATTGATGATATTGATGCTTATTTTCAAGTTGATTTTGCAGATGATTTTGATTATATTAAAAAAATTTTCAATCGCGATGTAGCAGTGATTATTGGATTTAACAGATGGTACAAATGTAAAAATAGAATAGTGGCACTTGCTTTTACCATATTTCCAAGTGAAACAGCTTCTAATTACCAAATGAATCTTAACGATCAACAAAGCCTACTAAAAATACTTGAAGAAGATATTTATAAGTTAGTACATTCATCAACAATAGAAATAAAATTCACAAAATTGGTTCCTTCTTCTTCGGACTATGAACTTCATTCAAATAATAATTTATTCGTGTTATTAGTTGAAAGTATGTATGACTTAATGGGAAATGTGGTAGTTCAAAATAAGTTTTATATTCCAACCGAATATAGTTCGATTAAAATTAATCGAATAAACAAATAAAATGCTTATGTGAGGTTGAAAATTTTATTATTCATCAGTCAGATGTATGTAATAAAATTTCAATTAAGTGATGAAACTACCGACGAAAGAGGAAGAGAAACTTAATATAAAACAAATAATGTTTTGTACAACATCCGATATTTAGGTTACAGCCGATAAATATGGATTTGGCGAAAACGATATTACATACACCATTTTACTTATTAAGTTTTTAAGCGAAAAGGTGAAATGGGCGATATAGGAAGATGTCGGGAGTGGAATGCTCCAGAAGACGTATCCTATGTAAATTTGCCAATTCATAAAAAGCTAAGTTGGACGCTTGAATCGGTTGGTTTCGGAAATTACGAAACGCAGTATGTATACTGGGACGAAGATAATCAACTATATGCACTTTGGGTTTGTAGACATAAAAACAAAGTGTACTATCCTGTTTCTTCATGGAAAATGAATTATTACCTTAAACAGATAATAAATGGGTTAGAGTTTTATTCGCATCCAGATCGCGGAACAGTTATATATATGAAGGTTTAGGTAATGAACAAATCGCATACGTATTTCGAGGGAATCCGTGTATAAATTATGAATAAATAAAAGAACTTTTTGCGTGTTTGTAAGATAAAAAGAAAAATCGAAACGACAAAGTATGTTTTCCTATAATACAATAGAGAAGGATTAGACTATACGAAGAAAGCGTTGGTGAAAGAATGGAGCAGCAAGAAAATTGGCTACAAGCAACTGTAGAACGAAATGAAGATAATATGTTACATATAAAGTGGGAAAATAATATAGAAGAAGTACGCATTTATTGGAGTACTTCACCAGATTATATTGAAGAAAATGGAGAATTACTTGTAACTGTAAACGGGGAATCATCATGCACTATTGAAAACCCGAGTGAAAATGAACGCCCATATTTTAGACTAGTAGGAAATAATGGACAAGCAGTGACAGTAGCTGAGCGTAGATTGCCACTACAAGGAGCGTTTAACTTCCGTGATATGGGAGGATATGAAACGACTGAAGGCCGTAAAGTAAAATGGGGCAAATTGTACCGTTCTGAAGAATTAGCGGGACTAACAGAGTGGGATATTGCGTATTTACAGAAATCTGGATTAAAGCTAATCTGTGATTATCGTACAGACTTTGAAGTGAAGCATAAGCCAAATCCAGAGATTACAGGTGCTCGTCAAGTATGCTTACCAGTTATGCAAGACTTGGCGAAAGACTTAAATATAAATGAGTTTTTCCAAGTTGGTGACCTTTCTCTGTTGGGGAAACCAGGTGAATATCTTGTGAAAATGAACCAAGATTTTGTAAGTGGTAACGAGGCGTTCGTGAGCTTCTTACAACTTGCACAAAATCCGGAAAACTTACCATTAGTAAACCACTGTACAGCTGGAAAAGACCGTACTGGATTTGGATCAGCATTATTACTACTTCTATTAGGTGTGCCAGAAAAAACAGTAATGGAAGATTATTTACTAAGTAACGGTTTCCGTGAAAAATTAAATGAAAAAATGATGGCCTTTTTAGGTGCAAAACTACAAAACGATGAGAGTAGAGCGATATTAGGTGCAATGTTTGAAGCACGCGCCGAATATTTACAAGCTGCGATTGATGGAATCCATAAGCAATACGGATCAGTTGAAGTATACGCTGAAAAAGCTCTTGGCTTTACGAAAGAGTCGTTAGAGGAAATGAAAGTATTATTGTTAGAAGAAAAATAAGAAGAAGGGAGGCTGATTTGGATTAGCCTCCTTTTATTATTGTTGCTATAATTTTGTTTATGAGGATGTTGTGCACCGAGGAGAAAATGGATGAAAAGAACTTACGAATCGGGGGATAAAATGATCCATACACGTTTAAAAGCAGAGGAGTTAAGGGAAAGTTTAACAACAATATTAAGTCAAGAATATAAGGAATTAGCTGTGCAGGATTTAAAGGTGATTGGAACGGGAGTGCAAAATATTGTTTTTCGCGGAGATTCAGGAAAGGGACCTTTAGCATTTCGAGTGCCGTGGGAAAGAGAAGTAGAAAATATAAATGAAGATTTATTTAATAGTCGGATTTCGTTGCAAAAGGAAGCAGAGCTTTCTAAGTATTGTCATTCAAAAAGTATTCCAGTACCAAGTATACACAGATTGCATCTTTCTACCGAACTTGATTTTTTAATATCGGATTATGTGGCTACGGATCATATGCCAATTTCGGCATACGAAATAGGGAAGTTAGTCAGCAAGCTTCATAGTATGCCAATTGAAGGTTTACATTACGAGCAGAATATTAAAGAGCCAATTAGTAAGTATATAGCGGAACGCATTGTGAAACGAGTAGAAGGTTTTAATACAATTACGAATTGTGGTATTAAACTTCCAGATGCACAAACAGTTGAACATATTCTTAGTACAGCTAATCATGTAAAGTGTTTATTACATATGGACATTCGACCAGCCAATTTAATTGGGTATAATGGAGAAGTTAAAGCAATAGTTGATTGGGATAACGCTTTAATTGGTCATCCGTTATTGGAGCTTATGAGAATAGCTGAAACAAATGAGGTTAGTTGGGATGAATTTAAAGATGGATATAAGAATGATAGTATCTTTAATGCTACCCCTCATATTGTTAATTTATTTTATAGACTAGATACAGCGGTCATGCTAGCAAACTTATTTATAGCACATTTGAAAATAAAGGATAAAGGTGTATTCTATAAAGAGCGAGTCAAAGCACTTTATAATGAAATATATAAAAGTTTATAATGAAGCTATGAAAATGAAGTTTTGAAAATAGGAATTGAGGAGAACATCATGAAATACAAAGTTATATTATTCGACGTAGACGATACATTATTAGATTTCCCTGAAACGGAAAGAAACGCATTACATAACGCGTTTGTACAGTTCGGCATGCCTACAGGGTATAATGATTATCTTGCAAGTTATAAAGAGATTAGTAATGGGTTATGGAGAGATTTAGAGAATAAAATGATTACGCTAAGTGAATTAGCGGTAGATCGATTTAGACAATTATTTGCACTTCATCATATAGAAGTAGATGCGCAGCAATTTAGTGATGTATACCTTGAAAACTTAGGGAAAGAAGTACATCTTATTGAAGGTGCAGTGCAATTATGTGAAAATCTACAAGATTGCAAGCTAGGTATTATTACGAATGGATATACGAAGGTGCAACAATCGAGAATTGGAAATTCGCCTTTACGTAACTTCTTTGAACATATTATTATTTCTGAAGAAGTGGGGCATCAAAAACCAGCACGTGAGATTTTTGATTATGCGTTTGAAAAGTTTGGGATTACGGATAAATCAAGTGTACTAATGGTTGGAGATTCGCTAACTTCTGATATGAAAGGCGGAGAAGATTACGGCATTGATACGTGTTGGTATAATCCGAGTTTGAAAGAAAATATGACGGGTGTTAAGCCGACTTATGAAGTGGAGAGTCTGCTACAAATTTTAGAAATTGGGGAAGTGGCGGAAGAAAAGGTAGCTTCATTTTAATTGTGCTGATATTTGTCGAAAAATCGATATATTGAAAAAATCGTTGATATATTGTAAGTTGTGATAGATATATTAGAAAAATCGCTCATATAAGTTCATATACTAAGATATAGAATAAAAAATAGCGCTACTATACAAGGTCATTCACGTGTTATAATGCGTGAATTAAATATACGTATATAAATAGTTTCTCAGAGTAATGCGATGTCATGTATGATTAGTGTAACAACTAGAGGTGAATAAAGGATGTTAACGTTTTTATTTGAGTTAGACAAAAGTCTCCCGCAGAAGGATGAGTCACGGTATGATGCTTATTCAAAGGGCTTTATCGAAGGAGATGTAACGATTTGCGCGAGTGAAAGAGTACTTTTTCAAAAGTCATGCATGAAGGTTGCAGAGCTCGGCATTTATTTAGGACAGTGGATGGAACAAGTTCAATACGGGCAGAACGTACATATGAATTATGAAACGGCTGACCGTGATGAGATAATTCTTGGTTTTTCCTATGAAGAGGAAAATCAGTGGAGAATTTATTCCAGTTGGCAACAATTTGAACTTCAGGAACGTATATCTACTACAGCATTAATAGAGAGCGTTGGGCGTTATTTATATGAGCTAAATAAGGAACTGCGTGCGATAGAATATCCTGTGACGTTTGATCAGTACTTAAGAGGAGAGCGAATGATGCAGCTTTCTTACAAACGACCGTGTGATAGTAAAGCGGATACGATATCAATAGAAGTTTATAATGAAAGCAAACAAGTAGGCGTAGTACGGGGCTACTATAAAAATACGTTGATGAGAGTACTAGACTTCATTCCAAAAATCGGTAGTAATATCATTTATGAAATAAAGGATAGTAAGGATAATATTCGCGTCATTGCAAAGGATGTAAGTAGGCAGCGCCAAAGAAAGATTTTAGTAACGTACAAAGATAATAATGATGCAGAGCATGAAATACTTGTATGTGACGGAAAGTTATTAGACGCAAATTTCTTATTTACCTTTACATATAAGAGAGAAGAATATGTTGTTCACAAAACTTCAATTGGGCTTGGAAAGTTATTACGAAAGGGCTATGTAATCGCAGATTGGAATATTCGTCTTGAGGAAGATATGTATTACATCGAGATGAATGTGTATGATGATGATTATATAGAGGATCAATACTTACTGTTAGGCGTATTTCATGCAGTTTTATATGGATAATCAATGAGAAATACCGTCATTCTTTTTGGAAAGAATGATGGTATTTTTTTATGTGATTCTGGTGACAGGATGCCTTTAATCAATCCTCAAAAATAAAAATCTCATCAATCTTACTATGAAGTGCTCTCGCTATATCGTGAGCAAGTTGTAAGGAAGGATTGTACTTTCCTTTTTCAAGATGGCTAATTGTTTCACGGCGTACACCAACGCTCTTTGCTAAATCTTCTTGTGTCATATGTAGCTTGGCGCGGTATTCTTTTATTTTCGTTACGAACGCCATGGTACATCTTCCATTTCATCAACTGGTTTATCGTAAAAGAACATAGAGAAACCGAACGTAAGAATAAGTGTAGCGAAAATAACAGCAATATCAATCTCTTGTAAAGTAGGGTTTGGAAATAACATTTCAATAAACAGAATGATAGCGGTAGTTAGTAATGTAACGATAAATGCATTGCGGCACGATTTATTGACAATTTGTTCAAACAGTTCATCGTGTTGAACCATTCTATACGATGTGAAGAAGGAGAAGAAACAGAACATAGTAAAAAATCCTTTTTCATAAAAAAATCCGAGAAAACCGAAGAAACCGAGAAATCCTAAATATTTAATCCAAGTTGTTTTCATAAATATATCCTCCTTATCATGTTAGAAATAAATCACATTATGTTATAAATATATCACGTATAGAAATGTATGGTAATAATAGTTTTCCAATTCTTTTCATAATAATAGTAAAAAGAGGAAATATACTGCGAAATAAAGAGGATAATATTGTAAAATGATTGTAAGGAAGGGGAGGAAGGAATGCTAACTTGGATCATGATTGTTGTATTACTTGTAGTGATTACTGTAATTGCGACGGTGTTAATTGGGAGAAATGGTGATGCGAATTATAGTAAAGCGACAAAAGGAAATATTAAACGTCTTACGATGATTTATATTATATTAGCCGTCGTTTTAATTGTTGGATTAGGGGTGTACATTTATTTTAAAGGTTAAATAAACTGAAAAATGTAAAAATCTCAAAATAGAAGTATGCTATAATATCAATATAGTTATTTGGTAATTAAGGAAAGGATTGGATGTAATGATTGAAATTACGAATGTGTCAAAAAGTTATAATGGGTCTACCTATGCAGTAAAAGATTTAAGTTTATCTGTGCCTAGCGGAGAAATCTTTGGGTTTTTAGGACCGAATGGTGCTGGTAAATCAACGACAATTAAGATGATTACTGGTATTCATGGGGTGGACAAAGGGACTATTACGATTAACGGCAAAAATATTATGGAAGAGCCGATGGAAGCGAAGAAGACGTTTGGTTATGTTCCTGATAGCCCAGATATGTTTTTACGATTAAAGGGAATTGAATATTTAAACTTTATGGCAGATATGTATGAAGTGCCGAAAGAAGTACGCCAAGAACGAATAGAGTCTTTAGCGAAGAAATTTGACCTTTATAATGCTTTATCTGATCAAATTCAAAGTTATTCACACGGTATGAGACAAAAGATTGTTATTATTGGTGTGCTCGTGCATGAGCCAGATGTATGGATTTTAGATGAACCGTTAACAGGGCTTGATCCGAAATCTGCCTATATTTTAAAAGAAATGATGAGAGAGCATGCGGATAAAGGAAAGATTGTATTTTTCTCTACACACGTATTAGAAGTAGCGGAAAAAATATGTGACCGGGTTGCTATTATTAATAAGGGGAATTTGCAGTTTAAAGGAAATTTAAATGAAATGAGAGATCATTTTAAATCCAATGAATCACTTGAAAAAATGTTCTTGGAGATGACGGGCAATGAGTAAAATTTGGACGTTAACGAAAGTATTATTGAAATTAAATTATGCAGATTTCATAACAGATAAGAAGAAGCGATGGGCATATGTATTTTCATTTGCAGCTATTTTATTTGTTGGTTTTTTAATATTTGGTTCGATGACGCACGGAATGTATGAAGGTATGAAACAATTAGGGCAAGACCCAGGAATGATTATCGCAATGGGACTTGCGATTGCGAGTATATGGGTATTTTTAATGAGTATTACGAACATTTTAACTGTATTTTACTACAGCAATGATATTGAAATGTTATTGCCGTTACCATTAAAACCAGCGCAAATTATTTCGGCAAAATTTTTAACGGTATTAATTACACAATACGTAATGAGTTCATTCATTTTATTACCCATCTTCATTACGTACGGTTTAAAAAGTGGCGCATTTATTACATATTACATATATATGATTTTTATTTACTTACTTTTCCCGATCGTGCCGTTAGTATTAGCTTCGTTACTGATGACAGTAATCATGAGGTATACAAATATAGCAAAAAATAAAGATCGAGGAAATATATTTATTGGAATCGTAAGTATACTATTTATTGTAGGAATTAACGTATTTATGCAGTGGAGAAATAAAAGTGCGTTTTCTGGAGACGGGGCTGCGGAATATCTTGTAAATAATCAATCTTCTCTTATAGTACAAATGACAAATTATTTTCCAACTACATATTTTGGAGCAGTGGCATTAGTAGAAAGTGCAAATTGGAAGGGACCTTTATATGTAATGATCTTTGCCCTTATTTCATTTGTCTTCTTTGTGTTGTTTTATTACATTGCAGAGCGTACATATTTAAAAGGGGTTATTGGACTTTCAACGAGTACAGCAAAAAAAGAGGTCATTTCAGCAGAAGGTTTACAGAAATCAACCGTACAAAGTTCACATTTGAAAGCGTATGTGAAAAAAGAATTTAAAACGTTATTCCGTACACCACAATTTTTCTTAAATTGTATCGTACAAACTTTCGTTATGCCGATTATGTTGTTCTTTATTTTATTTGTACAAGATGGGAATTTAAAGTTTATTACAGAGTATATTAACAATCCAGAGACAACGGGGTTTGCAATCGGTGTTGGTCTTTGTGCATCGTTATTTTTGATGGGTAGTAACGTCATTGCAACGACGTCATTTTCACGTGATGGAAGCTCATGGTTTGTGAATCGATATTTACCAGTAAAAGCTTCGGATATCTTTTTTGCGAAAGCGATCACTGCTTGGTTAATTAATGTGATTATTTTAGCAGTATTTGGTATTACGATGGCAGTTGTAGCTGGAATTTCTCCAGTCTTCATGATACTGTGGTTTTTACTAAGTGCGAACGGGTTGTTATTAATTAATTTAATTGGAACACGCTGGGACGCACAAACTGCAGATATTCATTGGGATACAGAGCAGAAATTATTTAAAAGTCGATATACAACTTTGTGGAATTTTTTAGCTAATATTTTAATAGCTTTAATTATTGTAGCCGGAGTAAGTGTATTATACTTCTTCCTTCAAGTCGGACTTTGGGTTATGTTTATCGTTTTATTTGCAATGTTTACGATTGTAAATTATATCTTTATTAAAATTTTAAAATTAGGTGCAGAACGTATATTGTCAAATATTAATTAAGAAGGTAGATCCTCTGTATTCGTGCAGGGGATTTATCCATAGATGGAGGAGAAAAGGTGAAGAAAATAGCAATTGTAACAGGGGCAACTCGTCTGAATGGAATTGGTGCAGCTGTATGCAAGGTGCTTGCTCAAAAAGGGATAGACATTTTTTTCACATACTGGTCTCAGTATGATAAAGCGATGCCATGGGGAATGAATGATCAAGAGCCCTTTTTATTGAAGAAGGAGATTGAAAGTTACGGTGTTCGATGTGAAATGGCAGAAATCAATTTATCACAGTCTTATTCACCAAATCGTTTGTTTTATATGGTATCAGAACGATTAGGTGATCCATCTATTTTAATTAATAATGCAGCGTATGCTACTCATACGAGAATTGAGGAATTAAATGTAGAACAGTTAGATAAACATTATACAGTGAATGTTCGGGCAACTATGTTATTAAGTTCATTATTTATAAAACATTATGCATACAAGAAGAGTGGAAGTATTATTAATCTTACTTCAGGGCAGTCATTAGATCCAATGCCAGATGAACTAGCATATGTGGCAACGAAAGGAGCAATTGAAGCATTTACAAAATCAGTAGCACCAGTTGCGATGGAGAAGGGGATTACCGTTAATGCCGTTGATCCAGGACCGACGAATACGGGGTGGATTACAGAGGAATTAGAACATTATTTAGTATGGAAATTCCCGCAAGGTAGAGTTGGAGAATCATTGGATGCTGCGCGCCTAATATCTTTTTTAGTAAGTGAAGAAGCGAAGTGGATTACTGGGCAAGTCATTCATTCGAATGGTGGTTTCTCATAAAAATATTATGTTAATAATTGTTGAGAAACAAAAAAATTAAGATATTTATATTTTTTTGTATAAATAAAATGTCAAGAAAGAGAAAAATTTGATAGGAGAGTATATTGTCATATGAGGATAGTAATTCTTGATGTGACAATATACTCTTTTTCTTTTACAGCAGAGAGGAAAAATGAAGTAGAAGAAACTCGAATATTCAAATCGGTTTATCAGTTTTTGTACGTATTATTATGAAGATTACTGTCGGAAAGATGGTGATTCGTATGAAAAGGGATTTTTTAAGGGGAAATAGAATCGTAAAGGGGAGGATAAATTAAGTAAACATAGGGGGATTTATATGAAAATGAAAAAGGTCGCTATCGCATCGATAACAATTGGTACAATGCTTACTATGGCAGCTTGTAGTCCATCAGCAGATAAAGAGGCAGAAAAGAAAGAGCAAGTAACAGCACAAAATGAAGGAGAAACAAAAACGACAAGTACAGATGAAGCGTCAAAAACAACGAAAGATACTGAAAAAGAAACAAATACTTCTTCAAATGAAAAAACAGATAAGGATGCAAAAAATACAAAAGAATCATCTGGAACAGAAAATAACGGCAAAACGACAAAAGAAAAAGAAACGACAGGAAAAACGAATGAGCAAACTACAAGTGGCAAAGCAACCGATCAAACTACTAGCGGGAAAACGACAGATCAAACGACAAGTGGAAAGACTACTAAAGATCCGAAGAAAAGTGTTGCTGTGAAAACGAACGTAAAAGAAGTCGTTACATTAATTGAAAGCTTAGACAAGCAATTAGCTGCTAACCCTAAATTAGAAACAGTGAATAAACTTGGAAAACAAATTAATGAGAAGTGGGATGTCATTGAAAAAGAGTTAGAAGCATCACATCCGACGGATTCTAAAACAATCGGTCAAAGTATGTATCCGTTAATTGTAGGCGCGGAAAAAGAAAAGATCGATATTACGAAAATGAAGTCGTTAACGTCGAAAACGAAAAAAGATTTAAATCAGTTATTGACGAAGTTATCGTAGTATGAAAAAGCCTACTTGTGTGAGTAGGCTTTTTACGTTGTTGTAATTGTATAAAGTGGGAACATATTTATTTTTTATTTTCAATTACGATACGAAATGAACCGTATGCTTGTTGACTGACATAATGATCTTCACTAACTTTATAAGGAAATGGGAATGCGACTAGTTGAAAATTACTTTCCTGTTCCACTGTAGGTAGTGTGAAAGTAAAAGTTTGTCTCGTTTCTGGTGCCACTGTAGTATAAGCGACGTTTTTATTATGGAATAATTCAACTTGTTCCCAATCTTTAAAGGCCACGATTGCATAAGGTATTTCATCTTTTGTTTCATTTCCGTTCGATAGAGTTAATGTTTCACCTTCCTTTTCAGAAAATACCGTTTGTAATTTCTCTTCATTGCTCGTAACAAATAATGGCTCATAAAGACCATCTTTTAAAATAGTATTTGGCTGTATAGGGGTAGACTTTAATGTTTCACTTTCTTTATGAGGATGATGTATTGAATATCGCATACTTAAAATCTCTTCTAGTATAGACGCTTTATGTAAGTCATTATCTTTTAACTTATATTCAGGTTTTTTAATAATTAAAAAGGCTAATTCGCTTGCGTTAGGAGAAGTGTGTAAAGAGATTTTCGTAGTAATCGAACTATTTGGTTTCATATCGAAAGAGTAGTGTGATAGTTCATTTACAGTAGTTTCTATTTTGAAAGGTTTTTGTACGTAATCTTCTAGAACAATTAATCCATACTTTCGGTCTTCGTCAATATTATGTATAAAGGATAACGATACGTTAATTGTATTATTCTCACTAGTAATTTCACTACCGTTGTTAATATGTTGGCCTTGATTATCCTTCAAGCTGTATGAAATAGTATTGGTTTGTTTCTCTCTCTTATTTTCTTTGGAAGGTGTATAAGGTTGTATAATTGAAGCATGGAACAAAACATACATTGTAAAGAAAGAAATAAGTAAAAAACCGATAATGATATATATTTTTTTCATAAATAACACCTCAATATATTTAAAATATAAGAGAAAAAAGATATGCAAGATGCATATCTTTTTTCTCTTTCTTACCAGGAAGCTTTTGTTTCGTGATTCACATCATTATAACCATTTAATTTATAGGTATGATTACCAATAGCGTAATCATCTCCATAATAAACGCTTGTGTTGGTCGCTGTAGCACTTACATAAGATGATTTTTTTGCATTATTACTTTTCGTATTCACTAATGAGCCATCGCCATTGAAAGTCCTTGCTTTTGCATAAATATAGTCTTCGGTCGTAGTTGATTTCGATTTAGCAACTGCATATGGGTTACCAAAAAAGGGAGTATAGACGCTAATGTTAGAATCATTCTTAGGTGCAGCTGCAACAGTCAAACTAGAAACATTGGATGTTTTTGCTGATTGAATTGTATCAAAGTCAACTAAAACAGGCTGCTTGTCTGCAGTACCCACCTCTGAGGCACTTGCGTTATTAGTAAAACCAAAACCTAAAACCGCTAACCCTAAAGTTGTCACCGCTAAAGATTTTTTCATATTCACTAATTTTCCCACCTTTTTTAATTTTTGAGTTCGAACTCAACTCATACAATATACGAAAAATTCGAAACTCTCAACAACCTATCCGATACTTAACTTTTCTTTTACTTTTGATTTAACATATCTTCATTTTAATAATTTGAATATAGCTTTAACTGCTTAGCGAACATGGAAATAGGGTTACCAATATGAAATTCATGTAAATGTAGATTTACACTTATAGAAGAGCACATGAATGAAAAGTAGGGTGGTAATGAAAGAGAGTTAGAAGAATGTAATACAAAACAATCGGATTATGTATTCATTAATTGTAGCGGCGGAAAAAGAAAAGATAGTAAAGGAGAACATTAACGGTAAAAATGAAACACGGTATAAATCAATCATGTACGAAGCAATTCTACGTTTGTATGTAGGATTACTTCGTTTGTAAAGTTTAAAGCTGTTATTGTATTCCCTATGTTATTTTTAAATTTTTGTGGGAAACCTATCTGAAAAAGGATGGTGGCAAGAATGACAATTGATCGAGTGTGTACAATAGGACCAGCAAGTAATAATAAAGAAACGTTAGTGCAGTTAATAAAGAATGGTATGAAAATTGTTCGGCTAAATTTATCACATGGCACGCATGAAAGTCATAAAGACATCATTCGTTTAGTGAAATCTTTAGATGATTCTATTAAAATTTTAGGTGATGTGCAAGGTCCTAAAATAAGATTAGGTGAAATGAAGGAAGATCAAATTACACTTAAGGCCGGGGATTCTTTTCTTTTACATACGCAACCAGTCATAGGGAGTAATACAGAAGCAAGTGTGGATTATGTAGGTATTGCGAATGATGTGAAAGTAGACAGTAGAATTTTGATTAATGATGGAGAGGTTGAATTAATTGTTGAAAAGGTAAGTAAGGAAAAAATAGAAACAAAGATCAAAACAGGTGGTAATATCTCATCTCATAAGGGGGTGAATTTACCAGGTGCGACAGTTAGTTTACCGGCTATTACAGAGAAAGATAAAAAAGACATTCAATTTCTTTTAGAAGAGGATGTTAATTTTATCGCGTGTTCTTTCGTACGAAAACCTAGTCATATAAAGGAAATACGAAATTTTATACAAGAGCATAAAGAAACGTCCCCAAGTTTAATTGCAAAAATTGAAACGATGGAAGCGATCGAGAATTTTCAAGATATATGTAAAGAAGCAGATGGAATTATGATTGCAAGGGGGGATTTAGGTGTGGAATTGCCGTATCAATTTATTCCGCTTTTACAAAAAATGATGATTCGTGAATGTAATCGAACGAATACATATGTTATTACAGCAACACAAATGCTTCAATCTATGGTAGATCATTCTATTCCTACAAGGGCAGAGGTCACCGATGTTTTTCAAGCTGTACTAGACGGGACGAATGCAGTGATGCTTTCTGCTGAAAGTGCATCAGGAGAGCATCCAATCGAAAGTGTGAGAACACTACGTCTCGTTTCGGAATTTGCGGAGCATGTAAAAAAAGATGGTCCTTTTGCGATGAAAGATGTACTGGAATGGCTGCATAAGTCTCTTTAATACATGTAGCTTGGTAAGTGATGAATAAAAAAAAGAGGGCGGATATGCATCCCCCTCGAGTTTTTAACGAATATTACTCTTGCTCTTCTTGCTCATCCAAAATCTTATCAAAAGCAGCCGATACTTTATCAAACTCTTCATCATTTTCAATGTATGAAAACTCATTATCTTCTTCTACTTTTAAAAAGAAGATATCAATGTCTTCCTCAGTTTCTGTTTGAATGTCTTCTACGAAGGCAACTGCAATATATTCTGCGCCTTCGACATCCATCGCTCCAAGTACTTCTACTTCCTGATCCTCGTTATTCTCATCACTAAGAGTAAACACTTCGCCAACTTCAATATCAGACATATTCATTCTCCTCCTGTTCGACTCTAAAAAATAGAGCGTTCAAACTGCATACATACTAACATATCTTTCCATGAAAAATCAATTTCATACATAAGAAAAATCAAATTCTACTTCTTTAGTATGAGTATCCAGCAATAAGGAGGAATATTTTTTGAGTGCTATATTACTAAATCCATTCAACAATTGTATCCATAGTCTGTCTTGTTTTATCACGCTTTGGCTCTTCTTTACGGTAACCAAAGGCAGCCATAACGGATACTTCAAAATTATCGTCTTTTACAATGCCTTCTTGACGAAGTAAAGAATCTACTTTCTCTTTATCAAATCCTTCTATTGGACAAGAGTCAATACCAATTTGAGCTGCACTCGTCATCATATTACCTAAAGCGATATAAGATTGTTTTGATGCCCAATCAAATACAGCACGGTCGGATTGTAATAAGTTAAAATCTGATTCCTGGAACTTTTTGAAGAATTCATATCTAATTTTTTGAGTGTCTTCAGGTAATCCAATAATATCGTTCATCATATATTTAATATAATCTGCATCATAATGCATATCTTTAATGTTTCTTGAAAGAACAATGACAAAGTGACTTGCTGTTGCAAGTTGCCCACCAGCACCCCATGAATATGGTTGTAGTTTTTCTCTTACTTCTTTATTTTGTACGATAACAAATTTCCAAGGTTCATATCCAAAAGAAGAAGGAGATAATCTGCCTGTTTCTAAAATGAAATTAAAATCCTCTTCTGAAATTTGTTGCATAGGATCGAACGCTTTACATGCATGTCTGAAATGAAAAGCCTCCATAATTTTTTCTTTTGTAATTTCTTTTATATTTGTCATAAAAGTTCCTCGTTTCATTAATTTATTTTGTAACCAAATTATATTTTTAAAGTAACATAGAAACAAGTACGCACATTTATGTGGTATAGTATCAAAAAAGATACTAATGTTAAGGGAAGGGATTTATTATGGATTGTTCAAACGAAAATAATATAAATTACCCATTTTTAAATAAATATTCTTGTCCAGTGGAAGCGATGGTTGAGGTCATTGGAGGGAAATGGAAAGGGGTTATTTTGTATCATTTATTAGATGGTACAAAGAGGTTTAATGAATTAAAAAGATTAAAACCTAATATCACACAAAGAATGTTAACACTACAGCTGAGAGAACTCGAAGCAGATGGCATCATACATCGTGAAGTATACCGTGAAGTACCTCCAAAAGTAGAATATTCATTAACTGAGCTTGGTGAATCACTTCGTCCAATGATTCTATTAATGATGGAATGGGCAACTCATAATATGGAAAAAGTTTTGGAGAGTAGAAATACACAAAATAAAAGTTAAGAGTTGAAATGGATATAGGAGAGATATGTGAAATAGTTGTAGAAATAAAAGGTGTTTCCATACGTGGAAACACCTTTTATCCCGCATTAACGGCCAGTAAGACCCCCACCTCAAAATTCAGTGGAAGCAAAGAAGTTAGGTGGGGATCGGGCTGCCCGTAAAAGCCCGATTGGTGAAGGCTAATAATCAGTGGGGGATCAACAAACCCCCCACTGATTAAAGTTTCACTTTATTTCTATGTTTTTTACTTTTTAACTTCAACTGCTGAAGTTGCAAAGTCACTCAAGTTTGCAGTTTTACCATACCAATCAGCGTGTCTAAAAACAACACCTTTTCCATATCCTTCAGTTGAAGTACGTTCCCATAGCGTTGTTGAATAGCTAGCAGTAGGAGCTGCTGTACGTACAGAAACAATTTGATTTTGCCAACTAGCAGACAAGTTTTTATAACCGCTACTTAGAGAAAAATACTCGCTACCTGTACGTTTATAGAAGTCTGTACTACCAGGTCCGCTCCCTCCAACACCAAGGGGAGTGATTGTATGATTCAACCTTTGTTTATCTTTTTCAATAAAAGACTCTAAACTTTCTTTGTTCGAAAATCCATAAGATAACCAGTCTCCATTTTGATTTTGTTTCGGTAGAACTAAAGTTATTTTTACGTCTTCCTTTGATGGAGCACCCAATTTGTGAAACGAATCTACAGCCTTTTCATCTACAGTTACATATTCGAAAGAGGCAATCGTATAATCCTTTTCGGTACTAGCTAATACTGATCCCAATCCTACAGTTAATGATGAAGCAGCTAACACTGCACCTACTACCAACTTTTTAAGCATGAATTCATCTCCTTTAAACTTAGATTTTTTTGTGTAACTAAAATGTATGTTAATTTAGGTTTATTGTAAATATTTAGAATTTTATAAAAATAAATCGGAATATTCTTTCATTAATCCAAAGTAAGGAATTCGCTTTTCTATTAAAAAAGGATCTACTTAAAAAGTAAATCCTTTTTGGATATTAGCAATAAGGCTAGAGTGTGCTACTGATTTTGCTCTTTGCCGATTCACCTCAAAACTTTACTGAAGCAAAGGAGTTAGCGGGAGGCGTGCTACTTGTGAAAAAGAATTTGTTGTGTGCTAATATAGACAACACCATCCGTAATAAAAATTTCGATTTATCCTACTATGAGTTAAAAACTTCATTTTTAGTAGTGGAAGTAGCGTCTAATAAAAGGAAGATTGCTGCTATAATATGTAGAACGATTGCTATATAAGGATGAAAGGCAACTAGAGTAGTGATAATACCGATATAATGAACGTACGTATCCATGCCTTCTTTTTTAGCTAATAAAAAAGTAGTGAAGTAGTAAAGGTATCTCATATTGGTTAACAAGACTTGAAAATAAATAATAACAAGGAAGTAATAAAAGGTGAGCGATTCCTGTAGTCCACTTTAGTGCTTGGATGTAGGTTTTCAAAGTAAATCCTCCTAAAACAATCTATATCTATATATTACTAAAAATAATAGGTAATTGGATATTATATATTTGTAGTTTTGAGTAGATTATAATCATTTTATGTAAACTAATTATAGGTTATCTATAAAATAGAAAAACCACCCAAACGAGGGTGGTTTTTATTATAAATAATTACTTAAAGAAGCAAGAGGAACCTTCACCTCACTACCTTCTTTCATATTTCTTAGCATAACGGTTTCTGCACTAAGTTCCTCTTCACCAATAATAAGTACATAAGGGATGTTCTCTTTATTGGCATAATTAAGGGCGCGTTTTAGTTTGCGTCCTGCTAGTTCAAGTTCAATTTTCCATGAAGTAGTGGATCGTAATTGCTGGGCAATTTGCAAGCATTGTAATTCTGTCCCGAGTGGGATAATAAATAAGTCCGCTGTAGAGGATTTTGTTTCTTTTTGTGAGAGTGCTGTATAAATAACGTCTAAACCGAATGAAATACCGACTGTTGGATAGTTCATATTATCACCACGGAATGCTCCGATAATATTATCGTAACGACCACCACTACCGATGCTAGATGTAATCGAGCCATCTTTTAGAAAGATTTCATATACGGTACCTGTGTACATTGTGAGTCCTCGTGCTAGAAACGGATTGAATATAGCATTCTCGTTTATTCCAAGAGCAATTAAATATTGCTGTAATTGTTGTAATTCGTTTATTCCATCGGTAACGAGTTGATTATTGAAAGCTTCTTTAAAGTCAGCAATTGTAAGCTTTAGACAAGATAATACGGTATTACATATCGTATCAGCCATTTCTTCAGTAATTCCGCGCCCCAATATATCTTTCCGTACACCATCAATCCCAATCTTTTCAATTTTGTCTAATGATAATATTACGTCACTCATTAATTCAGTAGGGATGTTAATCGCCTGAAGAATACCGTTTAATAATTTTCGGTTATTATATTGGATCGTTACTTCTAAGTTTAACGTTCGGAACAGTTCAAACGCCATGCTCATAAGTTCAGCTTCTGCCATGACAGACTCAACACCGACTATATCAACGTCGCATTGTATAAACTCACGAAATCTCCCTTGTTTAATCGGACCATCTCGAAATACTTTCCCAATTTCATACCGTTTAAAAGGTAGACGAATATTTGGATTCATCGCCACGACTTTTGCGAATGGAATTGTTAAATCGTAACGTAAAGCAAGCTCACGTTTTCCTTGATCTTGAAGTGTATATATTTCCTTTAAAATTTCATCACCACCGCCATACTTGTAAGACATAAGTTCATACATATTTAACGTAGGTGTCTCTAACGGTTTACAGCCATAACGTTCAAACGTATCTTCACACGCTCTTTTAATTTTATTTCGCAGCACTTGCTCCTCTGGTAAATAGTCCTTTGTTCCTTTTACATTTTTCATTTCCACTGTAATCACTCCTTTTTTAAATTAAAAAAAGCTATGCGGGTATAAAAATACCCACATAGCTTTATGAACGCTTCGTGGGTAAACAGGAAAAGCCCTGTACCCACGAAGAAAAAATTTTTTTCGGATACACGGCGTTACGTATGATGATGAAGTTGGAAAGAAGTATTAAAATTTCGCATTACAAATCTCTCCTTAACATAAGTTTTTCCAAATTATATCAGATGATTTTTGAAATATCAATATTTTCAGTTTTGAAAAATGCGTGAAGTTATGTAGGAGAAATGGAAAAGGGTGTATAATAAAAGAAAACTTAATAATATGAAATAACCTTTTAAGGAGAAGCACATGAAAAAAGATAAAACGAATGCGATGCGAATATTAGATAAAGAAAAAATTGAATATTCGATGATGTCATATGATCCAGACGATGGGAAAATTGATGGCGTGTCAGTAGCCGAGAAAATTGGACGAGAAGTAAGAGAAGTATATAAAACCTTAGTCGCTCAAGGGAATAGTAAAAATTATCATGTGTTTATTATTCCAGTAGATGAGGAACTGAATTTAAAGGCTGCCGCAAAAGCAGTAAGTGAAAAGAAGATTGAAATGATACCTGTTAAAGATATTACGAAAGTGTCAGGGTATATTCGCGGCGGTTGTTCACCAGTCGGAATGAAGAAGTTATTTTCTACATGTATCGATGAAAGTGCTCAATCGCTTGAAACGATCATTGTAAGCGGCGGAAAAATTGGTATACAAATTGAGCTGAAAGTGGAAGATTTGGCGAAAGTAACGAGAGCGCAGTTTGGTGAGATAACGAAGTAAATATACATAGGGGAAGAAGTTCTAAATATTATGGAACTTCTTTTTATTTTAGATAGATGTTTCTTAACGGTTGTTGTAGGATGATCTAATTAAGTATACGGATTATGTTTTTTACGGTATAAAACATCAAAAAAAAGATTTTTTCAGTATAAAACACTTTAAAGACGAACGTTTTTTAGGATGAAATAAAATAATGTTCATATTTATATTGCGTCTACACTAATAGTTTGTTATATTATCCATATAATAATTTTGAATAACATCACTCGTATATACTCGGTAATATGGTCCGAGCGTTTCTACCTAGTTCCCAATGAAAGAACTGGACTACGGGTTAAAGTATTCGGTCGGTTTGTGTATGGAGCCGCTACCGTTCTATAATGTAGCATTGACCTCGTCTTTTGCTTCATTAACTTTGACTACCGTAGTTCTAGAAAGTAGAGATTCTTCTACAATTTCTAGAACTTTTTTCTTTGGGCGAAAACATCGAGTATATGAAACAACAAGAGAAAGAGGAGAGATTATTTATGAAGAACAATATGTTACAAAAATGTGCTGCCCTAGTAACTACTATTGCATTGTCATCCTCAATACTTGCGGGATGTAATGCGAGTCCAAAACAAGTTGTTGAGGCAAAAAGCAACGAAAAGCCTATCTTAATTCAAGGTCCAATGCCGATAGAAGCAGAAAAATTTGCGAAAAGGTTAAAAAATGTGAAAGAAGAAAAGTCTGGAACATTTGTATTTTATAAAGGAACTGTCGACAATTATCCTGTAATCGTTGCGAAAACAGGTAAAGGAATGGAAAATACAGCAGCCGCTACAGCAGTGGCTATTGAAAAATATAAGCCTATAGCGATTATTAACCAAGGAACATCGGGTGGCCATGATCCTAATTTAAACGTATTTGATATTGTGTTAGGAAAACAAGTTGCAAATATAGGTTCATTAAAAACCACAAATATGGATGAGAATCAAGGGATTGAGCCAACAAAATGGATATCTATGGATTTAATGGCTTCTGAAGGAAGTGCAGGAGAAGATCCAAATGCTGAGAAAATCCGATACTACGAGGGAGATAAGGATTTACTTGCAGCAGCTAATGCAGTGAAAGATACATATACAAAAGGTAAAGTGGTTGAGGGTACGATAGGTTCAGCAGACGTTTGGAATAATGAAGTTGATAGAATTAAGTGGTTCCATACAAAATACGGTACATCTGTAGAAGAAATGGAAGGCGCTGCTGCAGCGCAAATCGCAAAAGCTTATGACGTACCATTTTTAGGAATTAGAGTATTATCTAACAATAAAACAAACGGCGGAAAATACAATCCAAATACAGCAGCGGCAAATCAAGAATATGTATATGAAGTAGTTAAAAAGTATATAGCTTCGATGCCAAATAAATAGAAGTAGTTGTATGCTCAACATAAATGTCAATTAGCTCCAAAAGTTTCCGAGACAGATAGATTTACTTTAGGAATGATAGTTGAAAAAGAAAAGCTTGTTTCTTATTGAAAAATATAAGAAATGAGCTTTTTTATTTAGAAAAAATTGATTAATTAGTTTATAGCGTTAATATATAACATTGAATATCGTAATAATATAATGGAGGTGAATGTAAAATGGCTTTTACTACAGGTCCTATTGAAAACTTGGGAAATCAACCTGCTAATGCAAATAGAGTTAGGGTGAAAATTCTTAACCGTACTGCTGGCCCGCTTACTGGAGTAGCTAGAGTTTTTAGACTTGACGGTTCAATAGTATTAATTGAACAGGTGAATTTCAATGTGAATTCTAATGCTTCTACTATTGAAACTCTAAGTTTAGTTCATCCTGCTTTTGGACAAGCATTAGAATATGAAGTTCAAATTGTTCCGAATCAACCTGGTGGACTATATAGTGTTTATGGAATAACAGCTGAAAGTGTTATCATTACTGCACAACGTGTTGTCAATGCAGAATTAACACAGTTTCTTTAATAAAAATAGATTGGTGCCTACATGGTATCCAATCTATTTTTGTACTTATTTTTCAGAGAAAGAAGAGTTTTACACAAAAAATAAAGACAGTTATGGAAAAAGGAAGAGCCGAGCTATCATCTCGATTTGTACGATTGCTGTCCTAGACTCTATCTGTTTTATTGCACGGTTTTCTTTGAAAAATTTATTAAATATGCATAATTGCATAAAAAAATTGAAATTTATAAGTTAACATTAAACTACTTTTTAATTGTAAAGAATAGCTTAATAATCTTTACTAGGGAAGGATATTCCTTGTGAAAAGTGAATTTGTTTGAAAAGTAGATAAACCAAAAGTATGGAAATGATACAGACTGATTAGGGTTTTGTATTAAATAAAAAGAGAAGGGGAATGGAGTTTTAAACGTTTTCGTAGTTTTAGGGAGAACATTTTTAGTAAATGACTTCAAATTATATTTTAAAGGGGAAATGGGTATATGAAGTTTCGAAATACAAAGCTTGCTATGGTTACATTATCTTCATTTTTTATTTTAGGTTCTGCATCTCTATCATTTACAGATACTATACATGGTGAAGTAGCTTCTGTATCACCACAAGAGATGACTGTAAAAAGCTATGACGATACATATTATAATAATGCAATAGGAAAAACGGGTTTGGAACTAAAGAAGGAACTTCATAATATTATTGATGATCATACAAAGTTATCATACAGTGCGGTTTGGGAAGCGCTAAGAGATACGGATGAAGATCCAAATAATAAAAACAATGTAATACTCTTATATACTGGGCGTTCGCAAGGGAAACTTACGAATGGTTCAGGAGTTAATAACTGGAACCGAGAGCATGTTTGGGCAAAATCTCATGGTGATTTTGGAACGGCTGCAGGACCTGGAACAGATCTGCATCATTTAAGAGCGACGGATGTATCTGTAAATAGTTCACGTGGAAATCTGGATTTTGATAATGGTGGTGTGAATCATTCGGAAGCGACAGAATGTAAATATGATAGTGATTCTTGGGAACCTCGTGATAGTGTAAAAGGAGACATCGCTAGAATGCTGTTTTACATGGCTGTTCGTTACGAAGGGGATAGCGGTGAAATAGATTTGGAACTCAATGAAAAGGTGAATAACAATAAAGATCCGTACATTGGGAAACTATCTGTATTACTAAAATGGAATGAACAAGATCCGGTCGATGATTTAGAGCGAAAGCGTAATGAAATAATTTTTACAAAATATCAACATAATCGCAATCCTTTTATTGATCATCCGGAATGGGTAAATAAAATTTGGAACTAAGATTTGTAAAGGTATTATATTTTGTAAGAAGGGATTGATCATAATGATCAATCCCTTCTTACATCTATACTAGAATCAATAATTTTCATAGGATTGGAGAGGAAAATAGAATAGATATTTTTGTATCATCATTGATGAAAAGAAATACCTGTAGGAAACGGTATTTCTTATTTATCAAGTTAAGTATATTGTAAACCTTTTAGTACGGCCCCCACTCAATATTCACTCCAATAATAAGAAAAATAAGTCCAATAATAAACCAAATGAATGCAAGAGGAGCCATAAATCGAATCCATTTTCCGTAAGAAATGCCGCTCGCTGCGAGTACCCCCATTAAAACACCGGAAGTTGGATTTAAACAGTTCACTACACCTTCGCCGAGCATAACAGCTTGTACTGTAACTTGGCGTGTAATGTGCATGAAATCAGCTAATGGAGCTAATATCGGAATGAAAATAACAGATTCTCCTGTCCCGGATGAAATGAGGAAATGTAATGCGGCACTACTTACATACATACCGATAACGCCAAATACAGGGCTATATCCTTCGAGAGACTGTGCGAGTTGATTAACAATTGTATCAAGTAATTTGCCTTGTTCTAGAATGACTGAAATAGAGCGAGCCATTCCGACGATCAAAGCACCGTATATGAGATTTTGGCAGCCTGCTAGAAAAGTAGAAGCGATATCGTTCGCTTTCATACCGCCTATTATTCCTGCTGTAATTGCGATGAAAATAAAAGTAGCGGTCATTTCTGCATCTGTCCAATGTAGTCGAAAAGCCCCTATTAAAAATACAATTAATGATAAAGCTGAGACGAGTAAAATTAATTTGTGACGTATTGTCCAAGGAACTTCAGTTTTCTCTATTTCTCTCTCTCTTGAAAGAGCATTACTTGGAAACCAGTTATCGCCGAGTATGCTTCCTTTATTCGATTTTTTTAAACGTTTTATATACCAATTAATATACAAAATGGTAGCAATTAAAAAAGAGATATAGATTGCTGTACGTAACCCAATCCCTGAAAACATCGGAAGTTCTGCGATTTTTTGTGAAATGCCTAAAGGTGAGGGAGATAATATAGTAGCATTAAAACCAGCATAAGTGCCTAAATAAATAATTGCTACGCCAACGATAGCGTCCCATTTCAATGTGCGTGCAACGATGATGCCGATGGGGATAAAGCCGATAACTGAGTTAACGATAATGCCAGTCGTTCCGAGAAGAGAAAAGAGTGCGGCGACAATACAAATGAAAAGTAATTGCTGATTCCGAAATTTGTTAATCACATGATAGATTAAACCGTCAAGAGCACCTGTTTTTTCAAGAATGGCAATGGCTCCACCTGTAAATAAAATTAAGAAGATGATAGGAGCAGCAAGTGTCATTCCTTTTTCAATAGCGGTAAAAAAAGAAACAAACCCTACTGGCGATTGTGGAACAGAATGATAACTTCCTGGTATTGTCGTTGTAACAGTCCCGTTTGTTACTCTTTTAAATTCTCCAGCAGGAACGAAATAAGTAGCTATTGCACAAAGTAAGGCAATAAAAAATAGTAGTACGTACGCGTCAGGCATTTTAAACTTTCGTTTACTAGGTTGTTTTTTTACCTCAGTTTGTAATTGCATAAAATCCCTCCTTTTTCACTTGGTTAATTTTTAATATTCTGAAATTTATCTGTGAAATAGATTATAATAAAGCTTGCTTCTTAAGGCAATAGTTTCTGTATCCTTTTCCTACACATACAAATTATTGCAACATTAGACAGGGAAACGAAAATAATCCAAGAATATGTTAAATAGAAAGTAAAAGGAAAAGAGGGAAAAAGATGTGGAAAACTACGGATCTATGTGATGAGTTTGAAAAGGAGTTGCAAATATGTCGCCAGTCTTTTCGATCTTTTGGGAAGAAAGAACAATTCCACGGGAAAATTGCAACGGTGAAAGTGAAGGATGATAATGTACTAGTGAAGGAAGGATTACAAACATTACCGGAAGGAACGGTATTAGTTGTTGATGGTGGAGCGTCTACGAATTGTGCGTTACTCGGTGATAATTTGGCAGCTATTGCAGAGGAAAGAAAGCTGGCAGGAATTATTGTAAATGGATATGTTCGTGATTCTAGTGAACTAAAGAATATTAATATTGGTATTTTAGCGTTAGGGACGATGCCAAATAGAAGTGTAAAAGAAGGGAAAGGAGAACGAAATATTTCATTGCAATTTGGACAAGTAGAATGGAAGCCAAATGATTATGTTTATGTGGATGAAGATGGCGTCATTATTAGTGAAAAAAGTTTGCGTCGTTAAAGGTTAGTAAGTTACTATTCTTAGAAAATAAATCCGATAAAGCATGGACAAAATTCTTTGTCAATAGTAAAATAATACAGAAATTTAAAATTAACAGAATGTATAGGTTTATCGTTTTACGATAACTTAAATGGAAGTAAGTCGTGCCTAAAAAAGTGAATGTTATCACAATGATACGTTCATGAACAAAATTATTTTTCCTATACAAATATAGCCGCGAATGATGCGGGTAGGAGGTGTTGCACAGTTTGTTCGACACTTACAAAAAAAGAGTGTCAATTGCACGCCCTTGAAGGGTCTTTTTTTGTGTGAATAGTAGTAAGGGAGGAAATTTTGGGATGGCAATGTTGAAAAAATGGCTGCTTACGTCGTTAATGGCAGTTATACTTGTATTTGTTTCTTTTGCGAATACAGTACATATTACGTTTGCTGAAGGAAATACAGCAAAACTTGCAATTGTTGGTGAATCACAAAATGGCATTATGTTATGTCCGAAAGAAGAGCAAATTAAAGATGGGGAAACAGCTTTAAGTTTGCTGCAAAAAGTCATGGGGGACAAAGTAGAAGCTGAAACGATGTCGTTTGGAACGTATGTAAAAGGCATTGATGGGCTAATGGCCGGGGCTACAAGTGGCTGGCTGTATGATGTAAATGATAAATCTGCAGAAGTTGGAGCGGATAGTTATAAATTAAAATCTGGAGATGTTGTTGTTTTCCGTTTTGTTTCAGACTGGAGCAATATGAGTCAAGAAACATTACAACAAACATTAGATAAATTTGGTACTTGTAAAACGGTAGAAGAACCAAAAACAGATGATCCAAAACAAGAAAAACCAGAAGAACCAAAGACGGATGATCCAAAACAAGAGAAACCAGAAGAACCAAAGACGGATGATCCAAAACAAGAGAAACCAGAAGAGCCAAAAACAGATGATCCAAAACAGGAAAATCCAGATGGAACAAAAACACCAGAACAACCAAAGCAAGAGAACATTCAAGTTCCAGCAGCGCAAGTAAACGAAGCAATTTCTAAAACGTCTGAAAAGATGTTACAAGATGGAATAGAGAGTGATTGGGTAGCTCTAGGGCTTTCACGTTCTGGAAAGAATGTACCAATTGAGGCGCAATTAAATTATGTTAAGGCAGTAACAGAAAAAGTGGAAAAGCGTATAAATCGTTTTTCAGCAACAGATGTAGCTAGAACGATTATTATGATGAATGCAATGAGTGCAGACCCTAAAAAGGTAGGCGGACATAACTTAGTTCAAAAATTGTATGAATCTGATAAAGTAAATTCTGTTACAGGTTATACATTTGCGTTACTTGCCTTTGATACGAATAAATATGAAATTCCAGTCGAAGCAAAGTGGAATCGAGTTGCTTTAGTAGATGCAATTTTAAACACGCAACATACAGATGGTGGCTGGACTTATACTAGTTCAGGTAGTAAAGATAGTGCTAGTAGCGTCGATGTAACAGGTATGGTTTTATCCGCGTTAGCACCTTATCAAGATCGATCAGATGTGAAACCAGCTGTACAAAAAGCTGTTGCGTATTTATATAACGAACAGCTAAAAAATGGTGGTTTTTCTGCTGATGGACAAGAGAATTCTAATAGTACTGCGCAAGCAATTATTGGATTATCACTTGTTAAAGATGTAGATCAAAATCGTCTTCATAAGGCAGTGCAAAGTCTGCTGTCATATCAACTTCCAAATGGTGAATTTAAATGGTTACCAAGTGATCAAAATGGTAACGGAATGGCTACAGAGCAAGCTCTTTTAGCGTTAGTTCAATTTAAAGAAATCGGAAAGTCTATTTATGACTGGTCTAATGTAGGCGGTGATGAAGTAATTAAGCCGAAACCGATTGAAGAGCCAGAAAATAAGGTAATAGAAAAAGAAATTACTGAAGAACCGAAAGAACAAAAACAAATACAACAAGAAACAAAAGATGAAGATGTAAAAGTTGTTGTAGATAATAAACCAGTTAAAAATGAAAACATGCTACCGAAAACAGGAGCATCTTCTCATAGTACAGCTACAGAAGTAGGTATGGGTGTATTATGTATTGCTTCTGCATATGTATTATGGAGACGTAAAGCAGCTTAACAAAAATTAGGAGCAATGATTTGCTCCTAATTTTTATATGAAAGGTGAGAGAGAACATGAGTAAGATGAAGTGGTTCATTTCTTTAATGCTTTCACTCGGCCTACTTGCCGGATGTGAAGAGGCGGCTGTAAAGCCGGAGAAGAAAGCAGAGCCAAAGCAAGAAGAAGTAGCAAAACAAGAAGAACCGAAAGAAGAAGTGAAACCGGAAGAGAAACAAGCTGAGCCGGAACAGAAACAACAAGAAGAGAAACAAGAACAAAAAGTAGCAGAGAAGCCGAAAGAGGAAAAGCCGCAGGAACAACCTGAAGTAAAGAAAGAAGAGAAACCTCAGGAGCAATCTGCTACTAAACAACCAGAACAACAAAAAGCAAACGAAGAGAAACAACAGCAACCGAAAGCACAGGAAGTAAAAGAAGAAGCAAAGGTTGTCAATCAGCCGAAAGAAACACCAAAGCAGGAGCAAAAGGTAGATCCGAATAAAGAGAATAAAACGATACCGACTCCGCCCGTACCAACTCCTGTACCACCAAAAATAGATACAGTACCGGTACCTAAACCACAGGTAAAACAAGTTACTATCTCCGTAAAAGGACATGAAGGGTACTTATTAGGTGCGAAAAAGGTTGATGTACAAGAAGGCGATACTGTTTATAAAGTGTTGCAGCGTACAGGATTAGATGTTGATGCAAGTGGATCAAAAGATAGCATTTATGTAAAAGGTATTAATGATTTATATGAAAAAGATATTGCCGATACTAGTGGCTGGAAATATCGTGTGAATGGTGCATTTCCGAACCGTAGTGCTGGTGTAGTTACAGTAAAACCAGGAGATACAATTGAGTGGGTATATGTATTAAAATAAGAAAGGCATTCGGTAAAGGACTATGAAAATAAGTTTTTCTTCTTTACATCCTTTTGTGAATTTTTTCTATTATATTGGGGTGATGATACTATGTATGATGTGTCTTCATCCTCTTTTTTTAATTGGAGCAATTTTATTAATCGTTATTTTAAATGTGATACAAGGAAATAGCGAAAAGATAAGAAAGATGTTACCGAGCACAATCGTATTCTTTTTTATGGTAATTTTATTTAATTCGTTATTAACACATAGAGGTCGAACTACGTTATTTTGGTTAGGTGATAGCCGTATTAAGCTGGAGGCAATTATGTTTGGAGTAGTAATGGGGTTATTACTAGTTGCGATTATGTTTACGTTTGCTTCGTATAATGATGTTATTTCAAGTCATAAATTTTTATATTTGTTTTCGAGAATTTCACCGAAAGTTGCATTGTTAACGATGATTACAGTGAGGTTTGTTCCTTTGTTTATTAGACGATTACAGAAAATAACACTCGTCCAAAAGACAAAAGGTGTGCAGGTAGATTCAGGTTCAATTGTTGAACGAGTGAAAAATGGCATGCAGTTACTGCAAGTATTATTAATTTGCTCGTTAGAAGATGCACTTCAAACGGCAGATTCTATGCAAGCTCGTGGATTTGGTGTAACGAAACGTACGACGTATATTCGGTATAGAATGGAAAAACGTGATTGGTATACGCTCAGTTATTTAATGATTTTATTTATAACTGCTATCATATGTAGTAAGTATGGCGGAGGAAAATTGATCATTTATCCGAAAGTCGAATCTATTCTATTCCAGCAATACGATGGAATGATGTTTGTAGCATTTACGCTGTTTATTAGTTTACCAATCATAATGGAAGGAAGGGAATGGATATGGTGGCGCATGCAGAAATAAACAATTTATCATTTGTATATGCTGATGAAAATGAAAAAGCGTTACAGCATATTTCTCTTTCTATTCAAAAAGGAGAGTTTATAGCGCTAGCTGGAGGATCCGGATCTGGGAAAACGACATTATTAAAACATTTTAAAAAGGAGTTACTTCCAATTGGCACGCGTTCGGGAGAGATGTTTTATGAAGATGTATTATTAGAGGAAGTACCTGATTTATTATCTGCGCAAGAAATTGGCATGGTATTTCAAAACCCAGAAAATCAGCTCGTAATGGATACAGTGATTCAAGAATTAGCATTTTCTTTAGAAAATATCGGATTACCATCACACATTATTCAAAAACGAATAGCCGAGCTCATTAGCTTCTTAGGATTTCAAGATTTATTGCATCAATCTGTTCATACGTTATCTGGTGGGCAAAAACAACTTGTCAATTTAGCTGCGGTATTAGTTATGCAGCCGAAACTATTATTATTAGATGAACCAACGGCGCAATTAGATCCGATTGCTGCGAAAGAGTTTTTAGGGTTGTTAAAACGTATTAATGAAGAACTTGGAATTACGATTATTTTAAGTGAACATCGTTTAGATGAAGTGATACCACTTGCAACACGCGTTGTTTGTATGGATAACGGCCGAATTGTTTATGATGGTAGTCCTAAAACAGTTATAGCGAAAATGTGGGAAGTGGAAAACTTCCGTCCATTTATTCCGCAAATTCCAAGGTTGTTTTTAGAATGGAATGCGAGAGATATTCCGTTTACAGTGCGAGAAGCACAAATGAAAATGAATGATTTTTCAGCGATATCATATGTGAATGAGCAGATGGTACAACGTAAAAAACAAGAAGTAATGTTAAGTGCAGAACATATTTCTTTTCAATATGAAAAAAATAGTCCGCTTATTTTACGAGATTTAACAGTTGCGATTGAAAAAGGAAAATGGGTAGCGCTCGTTGGGAAAAATGGTACTGGGAAGTCTACACTGTTAACGATTTTAGCAGGATTGCAAAAAGCGAGAAGAGGGAAAGTAAAGTGGCATGGTAAAGTGATACATAAAATTGATTCGAAAGAACGATTTAAAAGGATCGGGTATGTATCACAGCATCCGTATTATCATTTTACATTTGATACAGTGTGGCAAGAAGTTTATGAACGTGCTCGTGAATTATATGGAGAACAAGGAAAAGAAATAGCAGAAGATATGTTGAAACAGTTTTGGTTACATTCGCTTAAAGAGCGCCATCCACATGATTGTAGCGGGGGAGAGCAACAACTACTTGCATTATGTACAACGTTATTATCAAAACCAACGCTATTACTACTTGATGAACCGACAAAGGGGTTAGACCCATGGAAGAAAGAAAGAGTAGGAGAGCTATTTAGGAAATTACAAAAAGAAGGTACAACCATTGTAATGGCGACTCATGATATTGAGTTCGCAGCGAAATATGTTGATCAGTGCATGATGTTATTTGATGGAACAGTCATTATGAATGATGCACCGAAAGAATTTTTTAGCGGTAACTTCTTTTATACAACATCTATTAATCGATTCATTCGAAAAGAATTACCATATGCATTAACGTGGGAGGATGTGTACGAAGCGTGTCCAAACGATATGTTGCATTCATAATATGTATTTTTGCGTTTATAATAGGCACATTACTCTTTACTACACTCCTCATGGACGGCTATTACATGGTAAGTAGTTTGTTTTTATTAGCTGTTATTATGTTACCTTTTTATATCCGTTTTGAAAGGAAGGCGTTTGTTTCACGTGAAATTGTTCTCGTTGCCGTGTTAGCAGCAATTGCTGCGGTTAGCCGCGTACCATTTTCTATTTTACCAAGTGTACAACCAACTTCCTTTGTCATTATCGTTTCTGCAATCGTGTTTGGGAGTGAAACTGGTTTTATGATCGGGGCAACAGCCGCTATCGTATCGAACATTTTTTTAGGACAAGGTCCGTGGACGCCGTGGCAAATGTTTTCGTGGGGTATGATTGGTTTTATAGCTGGACTATTACGTAATACATTTTTCATGAAAAAGCTCTGGGGAAGACTCCTATACGGATTAATTGTTGGATTTTTATTTGGTTGGATTATGAACTTCTGGGGACTTCTCGGTTTTATACGAGAAGCAACGTGGGAAACCGTCATTGCGTACTATGTCGCGAGTTTTTACTTTGACTTAAGTCATGCGATTTCAAATGTTATTTTCCTACTACTATTTAGTACTTCGTGGATTACGATTCTCACAAGGTTTAAAAAGAAATACGGTATATTAGATGAGCATAACATGACATAGAAAAGCATACTTATATAAGGTAGGGTCGCGACTTACATATTCGTTTGCCTCTTTCATGCTTCTTACATATTGTAAGGAGCATTTTTTATTGTCAAAAAATAGATCCAATATACATCCGTTAGTATATAAAATTATTTGTATAATAGTAGGTGAGAACTTCTTTCAAGAGGGAGGTGTATAGTTAATGAAGTTAGTTATTCCGAAGCAACATGGTGCATGGGCCATGCTTATTATCCCATTTCTATTAAGTGTCATACTTGGGAAACCTACTTTTTATCATATTCCATTGTTTTTAGCTTGGTTCTTTATCTATTTAGCTACGTATCCATTTCTCATATACATAAAACAAAAACGAAAAAAAGAGTTTTTACATGCAGCAATTTTATATTTTATTATTGCGTTCGTATTTGGGATGATTTCTCTATTATATGAATGGCGAGTTCTTTTATTCGTAGCAGCAATGATTCCATTATTTATAGTAAATATGTATTACGCTCGCCAAAAGAATGAAAGAGCACTGTTAAATGACATTTGCGCAATCATCGTTTTCTGTATAGGTGGTTTAGTTAGTTATTATTTTTCAATGAAACTTATAGATAAAACAGCATTATTTATTGCGCTTATTTCATTTTTATATTTTTTAGGAAGTACGTTTTATGTGAAAACGATGATTCGTGAGAAAAATAATCCGAAGTATCGTTTTATATCTTGGGGGTATCATATCGTGTTAACGGTCATCGTATTTGCTATCAATCCATGGTGCTCTCTTATTTTTATACCAAGTGTCATTCGAGCAATTATGTTGTATGGCAAAACAATTTCTATCATAAAAGTAGGGATTTTAGAAATTGTTAATTCTGTATATTTTTTAATCATAACGGCAATAATTATGAAGTATGCCATTTGAAAAAACTTCCCACCTTATGATGGGAAGTTTTTTCAATCTTGTTCTAAAATGTGAACCGTGTAATCGCAGCGTTGAATAGCTTGTTCGATCGCATAAAGAGATTGCTCAATACGAGCACGATTAAAATCTTTTTCAACAGTCTGTAATGCTTCTTCTAAACAGTGTTTTGCTTCTTGTAATGATTGAAAAGAATCTTGTACATATCCGCGAGCATTTTCGTGCATTTCATAATCCTCCTTGCATATTCATATATGTATAGTATGAACAGGAAGAAAGAAAATATAATTTGTTGTATTTGTTTGACAATTGAAATGAAATTACGTATAGTAAGATTTAAGTGAATATTTTCTTATCCAGAGAGGTGGAGGGACTGGCCCGATGAAACCCAGCAACCGCGATGCAGGTGCTAATTCCAGCAGAACATATTTGTTCTGGGAGATAAGACGAAGATATATACGTAACTTCTTCTTATCGGAGAGGTTTTTTTGTTGCAAAAAAACCGATTACGAAAATTTATATTAAGAAGAAAGGGGTTGCGGATTACTGTGACACTCGAAAAATACGTAAAACTGCGTAGTACAGTTTATGAATATATGATAGAGCAAGATAAGCCAATATCATTATTAGATATTCAAGAACATATCGTTTCGCATCATGAAGGAAAATTCACGAAAAAAATGTTACATCAATTTTATTTATCAAGACTATTAGATGAACTCAAACTGGATGGGAAAATTACATTAGCTGATGATGAATATCTCTATACTGAAAAAGGGGTATTTTATAAGGCGAGAAAAGGGAGCTAGTCTCTCTTTTTTTCTTGAAATAGCGAAGTATGTAGAGTAAAAGACTGCTAATGCAGCCTGATACAGGGAATGGTGTTGAGTGTGTAGTGTCAAAAATTGAATGTGCCTGAAAGAGGCAATTCATATCGGCTGCAAATGAAAAGAGACACCTCCGCCGAATAGGTGTCAGTCGTTTTGTCACGTAGACTCGCTACTTGACAGTTATTAGAATAACATGCAGGTTTTTTGAAGTCAAAAGGGAATTAAAGGAAGAGGTGCAAATATGTACGCTTACTTATTAAAAGATATAACGAAATGGATCCCAAAGTACATTATAGATAAGGGATATGAATATTATGAAGATGGACATGTAGAAGATGTTGAAATACAAGACAAGAAAGTAATTGCTTTCGTTACTGGAAATGCAGGAAATTATGAAGTGATTATTGATCTTGAAGATTTTACAGAAAGTAGCTGCGAGTGTCCTTATGAGAATCTTTGCAAGCATATGGCGGCAGTTGTTTATGATATTCAAGGTGCTGGTGAGCGTACGGTGAAAGAGAAACTGAAAGATTTAAACAAGGAAGAGTTACTTACCGTATTAAACCGTTTGTTACAAAGTTCGAAAAACGTACAAATTGTAGAGAAGATGTTAAAGAAGGGGAAACTTTAACCATAGAGGGAGTTGTCTTGTAGTGAATGTACTAATTGTATACGCTCATCCTAGTCCTTCCAGTTTTAACGCGGCGATTTTAAAGCATGTGCAAAAAGGATTACAAGAAACAAATCATTCGGTTACGGTACTTGATTTATATAAGGAACAATTTGATCCAGTCCTTGTATTTAATGAAGAGAAAAAAAGACGTGATTTAGTAAATGAAGAAGAAACAGCTTGGTACAGAACGTTAGTGGCAGAAGCAGATACTCTTTTATTCATATATCCGATATGGTGGTGGGGGATGCCTGCTATTTTAAAAGGGTTTATTGATCGCATTTTCGTAGCTGGATTTGCTTATAAATATGAAGGTGCCTTGCCGAAGGGCTTATTGAAAGGAAAGAAGGCGTGGGTAATTAATACGTTAGATTCACCGTTATGGTACGTCGCCCTATTATATCGATCAGCAGATTGGATTATGATGAAGAGAGGTTTGTTACGTTTTTGCGGCATTCGCGATATAAAACGATCTGTTTTTCAATCTGTGAAAACGAGTAAACGAGAGAAGCGGGAAAAGTGGTTATTACAAATAGAAGAAAAGGCTCGTACATTATGAATGAAATTGATCGTATTATAAAGTGTTGTAATATGGATGATAAACTTTTTCGTACGTATATTACGTGTTTACTTCAATTGAAGAAATGTAGCGAAACGTTTCAACAAGTTCAAATACGAGTAAGAAACGATTATTTAATAAGAGGAATTTGTGAAAGAGAAGTGGATGAGGTAGTACGGGGAAGTAAAGAATATGAAGTACATTTTCTTCCTAAAGCGTTACAGTGGAATTTCTTGAGTGAAAATCCACATCTCATTGAAAAAGTATGTAAAGATTTTTTTGCATTTGAGGCATTAAACCTTACGGAGATAGAGTGGAAGACGATTATAAATTGCGTGGGAAATAAAGTGAAACTTTAATCTGTGGGGGTTTTGTTCTTCCCACTGATTATTAGCCTTCACCAATCGGGCATTTACAGGCAGTTGATTTCCCACCTAACCGCTTTGCTCTAGCTGGTATGGGTGGGAGTTTACTGCCTGTTAATGCGGGGTAAATGATTTATTATGTAAAAAAGCTAGTATAAAACTAGCTTTTCGTTTAAATAAATAAGAAGCATAAACTAATGATAAATCCTGCGTATAGTAAGTTCACAACGCAAAATCCCATAATATCACGAGCACCTAAACCAGCTATCGCTAACGCTGGTAATGCCCAGAAAGGTTGAATTAAATTCGTCCAAGCATCGCCCCACGCAATTGCCATCGCTGTTTTTGCAGCAGGTACACCAAGTTCAGCACCAGCTGGAATCATAATGGGTGCTTGTACAGCCCATTGACCGCCACCAGATGGAACAAAAATATTAACGATGCCAGCACTTAAAAAAGTAAAGAGCGGGAAAGTCGTTTCGTTTGAAATACTAATAAAGAAATTAGAAATAGCTCCTCCAAGAGAAAGTCCTTCACTATTTACTCCAATCATCATACCCATAATTCCTGCGTAAAACGGAAACTGAAGTAGAATGCCAGAAGCACTTTTTGTAGAGTCTGAAAAAGCGCGAATATATTGAATTGGAGTCCGGTGAAAAATAAGACCAGCAATTAATAACATAAAAATAACGATATCGAGTGTAAGGTTAAAACCTTTCGTATAAAAGTAATTGAAAATATAAATGAGACCTAATAACCCAACGCAAAGTGTAATAATGATGCTATTTTCCATTTTCTCAGCGACTGTTTTTGGCTCTAGTTCTTGAGCAGCAGCTTCTTCATGAAATACGCTAGGATCTACTGTTACCGTATGTTTTTCATCGGGATGCATTGCCCGGTTAATGAGTGGCATCGTAATGAGAAAGATAATAACTGGAACGAGAGCGTATGGTGAGAATAACGTTTCTGTTATTGGAATCGCTTCTTTAATACTTCCAGCTGTCGTTTTAATTAACGTTTCACCGCCCGTAGCTAACGTAAGAGGGATAGAAGCGGAAAGACCCGCATGCCAAATGAGAAATCCAGAGTAAGAAGAAGCAATTGCTAATCTGTAATCTAATCCTTCAAGTTGTCTTGCAACTTCTTTTGCATATAAAACAGATACAACAATACCAAATCCCCAGTTTATGTATGCGCCAAGTAAACTTACAATTGAAATGGCAATAATACCTTGGCCATTCGTTTTCGGTAGCCTGGCAGCTTTCGTTAACCCCTTTTTAATAAGAGGAGCGTTCGCTAAAGCAGATCCAGTGACAAGTACTAGTGCCATTTGCATAGAAAAGGCGAGAAGTCCCCAAATGCCATTACCCCAATGATTAATCATTTCGACCGGTGTTTGGTGAGTTGCAAACATGCCGAAGAAGATAACAAAAACAGTTAATAAACATGATAAAATAAACGGTTCTGGCAAGAAACGTTGCACTAAGGCGACGCAACCATTTGTAAAGGAACGAAACAAAATAGATCAACCTCCTTATGTATGTTTCTTACAATGTTCGAGGTTGTTTGGAGGATAACCTTTAATAAAAAGAAAATTCTGATATTTATAGATTTTTGTTGTAATGGATTGATAGATTTAATTTATATTTCAAAACGTTTTTTCATTTTGATTTGAAATATTTTTAAGAGGGGAGTACTACATGCCTTTTAATATAAGAGGAACGAATGGAGCAAATGCTTATTTCTACCTGTAAAAAAATGAATGAACTTATAGGAGCATTGTAATGAATATAAAAGAGAGGTGAAAGGATTGGTAAGGAGAAATTTGAATGTATTTACTAAAATATCCTCTTTGACAGCGATTGCTACGATTATTATCTTACCAATTTACAATTTATTAAGTAGTGTAGACGATAGTGGGAATTATATGATAAGAATGTTAGTATTACTCACATTCTATCTTTCTATATTTAATGTACCTGTAAGCATTCTTTCAATGTTCAGCACAGAGAAATTAAGTAAAAGAATTTTCGCTTTAGTTGTAAATGTATTACCTATAAGTCTTATCATTTATGCTTTGATTATGGAATTTATAGATGAATTTGTCAGACTAGCACCTTAGTTAAAAAGGGCTCTGCAACACCCCATTGACGGCATGTTTTAAATCCTCGACCGATAATTGCTGAATATGTAACATAAACCCTGCACCAAGTTCGTATACTCGTCCAGCGATTGTGTGCTGATCATTTATTAAAGGGAGCATAACTAGAGGAACTTCAAAATAAAGTGATTCACTTATGCTGTTTATCCCACAATGGCTAATATTGTGCGTCTGTTTGTTTCAAAATCATTTGCTGAATACTAGACACTATTATCTCCAAGTTCTATTAAATTGTGCACTAATCTTAACGTTGGATTTAGGTGTCACATGAAGTGATTTGTTTTTATCGTTGTGGGGGACACCAAAACTTCAGGGTGATGGGCATATGGTTCTATTCCATCATCAATCTAGCAAAAAAATGTTCTTCCTCCAATATGTAATATTGCATATAAAAATGAATTGATGCAAATGTAAAAGCTTATTATAATGAAGACATAAATATTCAACACATCTTTAATACAACAAAGAGGAGGAAGCAATATGGAAATCGCAATGGCAGTTTTGAAATTTTTAGGTGGGGTAATTCCGTTAGTTCAAGAACTTTTAAAAGCATTTATGTAAGTTTATTAATTAGCAATCATTATCATATTTAATATAAAAAAAGAACGGGGTGATTTTTCTGAAAATTACGAAAAGTAACAAAAAAATAAAATTCCTAGCATGTGTATTAGTTAGTTTATGCACTATTCATTATTCATCTATTTCTTTCGCGGAAACGCAAACAGGTAATGCAACTGATGCAACAAAAAATGCTAGTGACATTAATAATGGTATAGCAAATTTAAAGTATGATAGTAGAGATATTTTAGCAGTAAATGGTGATAAAGTAGAGAGTTTTGTTCCGAAAGAAAGTATCAATTCAAATGGTAAATTTGTAGTAGTTGAGCGTGAAAAAAAATCACTTACAACGTCACCGGTCGATATTTCGATTATTGATTCTGTAGCTAATCGTACGTATCCAGGAGCAGTACAACTTGCAAATAAAGCTTTTGCCGATAATCAACCTAGTTTATTAGTGGCTAAGAGAAAACCTTTAAATATTAGTATAGACTTACCTGGAATGAGGAAAGAAAATACGATATCTGTCCAGAATCCGACATATGGTAATGTGTCTGGAGCAGTAGATGATTTAGTGTCTACTTGGAATGAGAAGTATGCATCAACACATTCGTTACCTGCAAGAATGCAGTATACAGAGTCCATGGTGTATAGTAAATCACAAATCGCAAGTGCTCTTAATGTCAACGCTAAATATCTTGATAACAGTCTAAACATTGACTTTAATGCAGTTGCAAATGGAGAGAAAAAAGTGATGGTTGCGGCATATAAGCAAATATTTTATACCGTAAGTGCTGAACTACCTAACAATCCATCTGATCTTTTTGATAATAGTGTTACTTTCGGTGAGTTAACTCGTAAAGGGATAAGTAATGCGGCTCCGCCTGTTATGGTGTCAAATGTAGCCTATGGCAGAACCATTTATGTGAAATTAGAAACAACATCTAAGAGCAAAGATGTACAAGCTGCTTTTAAAGCGTTACTTAAAAATAACAGCGTCGAAACGAGTGGACAGTACAAAGATATTTTTGAAGAAAGTACCTTTACCGCTGTAGTATTAGGCGGAGATGCAAAAGAGCATAACAAGGTTGTTACAAAAGATTTTAATGAAATCCGAAATATCATTAAAGATAATGCAGAGTTAAGTAAAAAAAATCCAGCATACCCAATATCATATACGAGCACTTTCTTAAAAGATAATGCAACTGCTGCTGTTCATAACAATACAGATTATGTTGAGACTACAACTACAGAATATTCAAGTGCGAAAATGACGCTTGATCATTACGGTGCATATGTTGCTCAATTTGATGTATCTTGGGATGAATTCTCATATGATCAAAATGGGAAAGAAGTACTAACACATAAAACTTGGGAAGGAAGCGGCAGAGATAAAACTGCTCACTTCTCTACAGTTATACCACTTCCACCGAATTCAAAAAATGTAAAAGTCGTAGCGAGAGAATGTACAGGTCTTGCATGGGAATGGTGGAGAACAATTATTAATGAACAAAATGTTCCATTAACAAATGAAATAAAGGTTTCAATTGGAGGAACGACATTATACCCAACTGCTAATATTAGTCATTAGGTTGGAGCGAAGCGCCCTGTGTACAGGGCGCTTTTTTACTTGTTTGAAAGTATATCGGTTTTTTTAGATGTATCATAATCAATTCGCAAATCTTGTAATCATATTTTTAAATGGCTGTATCAATGTTTTTAATGATCGCATTCTCCATTATTAAATCCCCATAAATGTAGCCTATCTTAGGTTGATAGTGATGCATGGTGCCTCCATGTATATAAATACATTTTGTCGAAATTATTAAAAAGGGGAATTTTTCTATTTGAAGAACTAATAATTGATTGTCAATATGTATTAGAAATCTCAATCTAAACTAAAGGAGAACAAAATGGGACAAAACAATAAGGGCTTTTCTGAAACAGGATTGCGCAAAATGCGCAATGTATTGGCGCAGCATGTCGATTCTGGAAAGATTCCTGGGCTCGTCGCCTTAGTCAGCCGAAACGGCGAGACGCACGTCGAAGCGCTTGGAACAATGAGGCATGATGGCGGTGCACCAATGCGTCGGGACACGATTTTTCGATTGGCGTCCACTAGCAAGCCAATCGCAGTTTCACCAGTAATGGTTTTGCTCGATGAGTGCAAACTGCATTTAGACGACCCAGTAGACAAATGGCTACCGGAACTCGCCGACCGGCAAGTATTGAAACAGCCCGACGGCCCGCTAGAAGAGACCGTCCCAGCACGGCGTCCTATCACTGTACGAGACTTGTTGACCTCCACATTCGGGCTCGGAGTGGATCTCACGTTGATGGGTTCTCCCATCATGAACGCGTTCTTCGAGAGTGGGATATTCGACACGCCAGGGCAGGATATGCCCGATCCAGATGAGTTTATGCGTCGCCTAGGTGCACTTCCGCTAAGCTATCAGCCCGGAGAGCGGTGGCAGTATCATATCAGTTTAGAAGTAATCGGTGTTCTTGTTGCCAGGGTCACGGGTCAGACGTTCGAGTCGTTCTTGCGCGAACGCATATTCGATCCGCTAGGAATGAAGGACACTGGATTCTACGTACCTGAGCTCAAGATTGACCGGCTTCCACCAGCCTTCAACCCCGATCCGCAGACAGGTGAATTCATCGTGTGGGATGAAGGTGTGGGTGGACGTTACAGCAAACCTCCAGCATTCCAAGCAGGCGGTGGTGGACTGCTTGGAACCGTCGACGATTATCACGCGTATTTGCAGATGCTTTTGAATAAAGGGATGCATGGTACTAAACGGATCCTGTCTAGGCCCGCAGTCCAGCTGATGACCACCAACCGTCTTACTCCTGAACAACAAGTATACCGAGACGATTTGGCCAAAAATAACGTCCATTTGTCATTCGGACAAGGGATCCAAGGTGGCTGGGGCTTTGGGATGGCGGTGCGTACCTATCTTGGAGACTACGCGTCTATCGGTCAATTCGGCTGGGATGGCGGAACCGGCACTTCAGCTTACGCTGATCCAGATAAACAGTTTATTGGAATTCTGTTCACCCAGGTTGGGATGTCCACTCCGGCCCCATCGCATCTTATCCAAGACTTCTGGACCACGGCCTACCAAGCGATCGAAGACTAGGGTATCGTTTAAAGAAAAACGCCAAGACGGATAGACAATCATAGGCTTGATGGCCACGATCAACACCATGGTTAAAAGTTAGGATAGGACCGTATTGGAAGTACTGCGGTAACAGTTGGGCATTATTAATAATAGCACAACAAAAAATCCTCTTGGATGCAAGAGGATTTTTTTATTGGGAATAGTAAGGAGGAGGGAGGTGCATTACATATGGGAAAAGGTAGAAGTAATAATGCTGGTAAAAAGCAACCAAATTTCGATGATTCATCTAATTTCGCTAAACAAAGCCAACCGACAGAAAAGAAGAAGAAGTAAAAAAAGGATCTCTCTTGATAAAGAGAGATCCTTTTTTACTATATTGACGTTTCAGCACAATAGATCGATTGTTCAACCAAATAGTCATTCATGTAAGGCTTAAACTCCTGCTTTCACTACTGTGGAAGCTTCTCCAAATGATGGGCAATATCAACATACATATCGGAATAAACCGAATGTATTTCATTACTAGGTGTAGCATTAGAAGAGAAGTGGACGATTACCATATTTGCTTTCGGATCGATATAAAGCGTTTGTCCGTAACTGCCTAACACTTCGAAAGCACCTTGTTCATTGTGCGGAATCCACTAACAAATGAAATAAAGGTTTCAATTGGAGGAACGACATTATACCCAACTGCTAATATTAGACATTAGGTTGGAGAAAAGCGCCCTGTGTACAGGGCGCTTTTTTACTTGTTTGAAATTATATCGGTATTTTTAGATGTATCATAATCAATTCGCAAATCTTGTAACTATATTTTTTTAATGATTTCATTCCTCATTATTCAATCCTAATAAATATAAAGTAGTCTATCTTTATTAATTCGTCATATACTAGTATTTTGATTTTTTTATAAAAAAGTCGCTAACCTCAAAGTGCCTCTTCCTACTTAATCTACCGCTTCTATTAAAATTATAAATTGAAATGCATTTTTGTTTTTTTCATTACTTAGCCTTTAGAAAGAAGAAGTAATCTCTACTATAATTGGCGTTGTATGAGCTTAGCTTGATAGCGATGGGATAGCACCAATAAAACGCGAATTTCGTACGCTAAGGTAAGGGATTTTTAAGTTAAAAAACTTAGTTTTAACGTATATTAAGAAAGTTCCATAAATGATATTTAATACTTATAATGTACTTTGTTTTTTGTGCTGCGTTTTGGTATCTAGTATGGGAAATATTTTATTTTTTTAGCTATACCCTATAGACTTTGAAGTTACTTTAAGGTTTATACTGATTAATGATTATATAAAAAGGCCTTTTTATATTTGATTAATCAAGGAATGAGGAAAGTTATATGGATATATACAATAGAAAAAAATTATCTTTAGCTTTAGTATTATTTAATTTATTTATCGTGTTTTTAGGAATTGGTCTTGTTGTCCCCATAATGCCAACATATATGAAAACATTACAATTAGGAACTGATATTATGGGATATTTAATTGCTACTTTTGCATTTTTTCAACTATTAATATCTCCTATTTCTGGAATATGGGTAGATATATTTGGTCGAAAAAAAATGATCATAATAGGGTTAATCATTTTTTCCTTTTCTGAATTTTTATTTGGATTTGGAAATCAAATATGGGTTTTATTTCTTTCTAGAGCATTAGGGGGGATTAGTGCTGCATGTATGATGCCGGCAGTTACTGCTTTTATTGCTGATACAACTTCATTAGAAAACAGGGCAAAAGCATTAGGATATCTATCGGCAGCAATCAGTACAGGATTCATCATTGGTCCTGGTATTGGTGGTTTTATATCTGATTTTGGCATACGTGCACCGTTCTTTTTTGCAGCAGTAATTTCTGGTATCGCTGCGTGTTTTTCAGTATTTATTTTAAAAGAACCTGTATCTAAAGAACAAAGAATTAAAATGCGAGATAACAAAACACAAATTAGTTTTTTTAATGAAATGAAACAATCTTTTCACCCTGTATATTTTATCCCATTAGTACTTGTTTTTGTTTTAGGATGTGGTTTATCAGCTTATGAACATATGTTTAGCTTTGTTGTTGATAAAAAGTTCGGTTTTACACCTAAGGATATATCAACGATTATTTCAATAAGCGCCATATTAGGAGTAATAGCACAAATCTTGTTCTTTGATAAACTAGTAAAAAGATTTGGTGAAAAAAGAATCATTCAAGGTAGCTTATTCATAGCCGCTATATTTATATTCGTGTCTACATTTACTAGTCATTATTGGGGCATCATGATTGTAACGTTTGTCACTTTTTTAGCATGTGACTTACTGCGACCAGCAATTACTACATTACTATCTAAAATAGCTGGAGAAAATCAAGGGTTTGCTGGAGGGATGAATTCTACTTATACAAGTCTCGGAAATATAATAGGTCCAGCAACGGGAGGCGTTTTACTTAATGTAAATGTTAATCTACCATATATCTTTGCAGGATTAATACTTATTATTGGATTTGGCATAACTGTATTTTGGTCTAAATATATAACAATCAACAACACTGATAAAGTTAAAGTTTTAATTTAATCCTAGCTTATACGATAAAGGAACATTATAGCATTTCGATAATATTTTACGTTTAAACACAACTCAGAAATATTTGACTCAGTTCCTTAACGTACAATTTTTCTGTAATTGTATTGTAATCCGTAATAGAAAATATTTCTTTTCTATTGAATATTTTTTTGAAAAAATTAAATTAAACGTCTATATGTATAACCCCGTCCTAAATTTAGAATGGGGTTATACTGATTTGAGCTTTTAAAATTAAATAGTTTTGTTGTCATTTTTCACTATATAGATATATTATTATTTAGCTTTGTCTTAATACGTATCAAATGAAAAGGGGACCTTCTCGCATGCTAAATCATCTTGAAAAACGATAGCCCCATTAACCATTGTTAAAACGACTTGAACGTCTCGTATTTCTTCAACTGGGATTTCGAAGAGGTTTCTGTTTAATACAACAAGATCTGCGAGTTTTCCTATTTCAAGTGTGCCCAACTCCCTTTCTCTAAATGATCCATAGGCAGGTGATAACGTATAATTTCTTAAGACTTCAGATAGTGACAGACGTTCCTGCGGATTCCATCCTTCTGCCGGTGATCCATCATATCCAATTCTTGTTAGCGCACGATAAATACCTAGCATCGGATTTAATTGCACAATTGGATAATCAGTTCCAAAAGCCAACATTGCACCTGAATCCTTTATAGTTTTCATTGCAAAAATAAAAGGCTCCCGTTCTTTTCCAACGCGTGAAACATAAGTCTGACGTTGTTCTTTACCAAGACCTAAGTGTTCTGGTTGCATTGATGCGATGACTCCGAGCTTTTGGAAACGGGCGATTTCATCCGAATGAATAACCTCCACATGTTCCACACAATGCCTAGCATCTCGCTTACCGTTCTTTTTCTGAGCTGCCTCAAAAGCATCCAAAGCTAGGCGAATTGCCCCATCACCAATCGCATGAATACGAATTTGAAAGCCTTCTCGATCAGCTTCTATTATCCATTTTTTAATTATATTTGGAGAAACAGCTGTTTCCCCGAAGGTTTCTGGTTTATCTGAATATGGTTTAACTAAATACGCGGTATAGCCGGTTATTACTCCATCAACAAACTGTTTCAACCCCGAGACTTGAAGCTTGCCTGATGCATAAGTATCACGTAATTGTTTCGCACGCTCTATATCATCATTTAAGGGAGGTGAAAGATGAATCCGCGCAGTTAATTCTCCTCTTTTATCTAGATCATTAAATAATTCGAAATCCTGTAATTTTTCCATAGCAGGCGATCCATATAAATCGTTAACCGAGGTCACACCCAGCGAAGCTGCCTGTTCGAGAAATTTTTTCATCATTTTCATACGATGTTCCTTTGAAAAATTGAATGCATGATTCGATACTAGTGCAATCGCTGTCTCATACAAAATACCTGTTGGTTCTCCATTTTCATCCTTTGCAATGATCCCGTAGGGCGGATTATCCGTATTGCGATTAATACTCGCAATCTCAAGCGCTTTACTGTTTACCCAGATATAATGTCCTTCCATATGAAAGAGAATAACAGGACGCTCTGGAAGTATGCGATCAAGTGCAGCACGATTTGGAAGCTGTTGGTTGTCCCAATTGCCCTGATCCCAAGAAAAACCAATAATCCATGGATCATTTGGCCTTGAATTGCTAAAATCCACTACCATTTTGAGTACATCTTCTTCTGAAGATGCATCAGCTAAAAAGACACTTTCTTCTGCAATGCTTCCCATTAACATATGCAAGTGAAAATCATGAAAGCCAGCCATAATAAGTTGATCGGCATAATGAAATACTTTCGTGTTTGGTCCAATAAACGGAGTCATTTCCATTTCGGAACCAATGGCTGCAATCTTATTATTAATAATAGCGATATGCGCGGAGAGGGGCCTATCGGCAAGGCCTGTAAAAACAGCATTACTTGAGATGACAATGTCGGCTTTTTGATTTATATTCATTAGTAAATAACCTCCTTGAAATCTGAATATTGAGAATTTTATTTGTGTAAAATAAGTAGTAATCGGATAACAGAGCTATGTAGCTTAAACTACGATTAGGCAAAGTATACAGCTGTGATGATCTTTCACAGCATTTCAAATTAATTTCATGGTTCAATTTATAATTCTTTTTCAAAAATTCAGGGCAATCTTGTTCATAAAGAAGGTCTTTATCCAAAGAAACGACCCAGCCCTTTGTAATGTGATACTTTTCTTCGTGAACAATAATAAACACCTCACCGTTTGTTACATAGAAAACTTCGTGCGCTGCTACATGCCAAGTTCCTTTGCTAGGATCGCCTATTCAGGGTTCCCAAGTGTCTATACTTAATATTTGGGATTTTTTGACTGTAATTTTTTTCGCACAAAACATTCTCATCATCTATATTTCTTGTAAATAATTTTGAAAGATTAATTAATATCAATATGCTTTCTTTACTTTTGTTTCTTTTAAGCGTTTTAATCCTTTTCGAAGAAAATAAATTGCTATAAGGATACCTGGAATTTCAGCAGCTGGAGCGGAATACCAAACACCATCAACTCCCCAGTATTTCGGGAAAATAAACATGAACGGGAATGAAAAAAACAACATTTTGCTCACATTAATAAACGTTGCGGACCAGTTTTTCTCTTGCGCTTCGAAATAACCAGAGACAAGTAAGGTAATGGCATTTAATGTAAACATACAATTAAATACGATTGTCGTCCAGGTTATGAGTTTCTGTAATTCCGGATTACCATTAGAGAAAAATGACATAATTGGATCTGCAAAAATGATTAATAAAGCAGTAACAATCAAAAACAAGGAAACTGTAAAAATGAGACCAATCTTAATTGCTTGTTTCACACGATCAAGGTTACCTGCACCGTAATTGTAACTAATAATTGGTTGAAGTCCTGTCATCCCACCGAGCGCTACTAAGGCGAGCAGGTTTGTAATGTAACCGTTTTGAACGGTGAAAGCTGCAACGTGCATCCCACCACCATAGCTTTGCAGTAAATTATTAAAGAAAATAATAGAAAAAAACATCATGAGCTGACTCGAAAAAGATGCAAAGCCTGTCCAAGCGACTTCACCAATTGTCTTAAGATTAATCATTATATCTTTTATTTTGGGTTTAAGCTTCGTTTTACCGAACCAAAAGTAAAAGATTAGTAGAACAGGGATAGATTGTGCAATGGTATTTGCCCAGGCGGAACCCATCATCCCCATGTCATATTTCGTTACCATAATCCACTCTGTAATTCCGGCAACAACTGCTGCGACTAACCAACTGTTCATTGATAATACAGGCTTTTCATCGATATTGGTTAAAATACTTAGTACAACCGCCAATATCATTATTGGCAATGCAGTCCACAATGGTTGGCTGTATTTCACTGCATATGGAAGTGCATCATGACTTGCTCCGAATAAAGTCATGATTTGATTATTAAAGACCAATCCAAGTATAGCTAGCAAAATGGAGACGAATAGAGTAAACCATAAAGTTTGCCCCATAGTACTCCTCGCTTCATCGATTTTCCCTTTTCCAAGTCGAAGTGAAATGACGGCTCCGGCTCCAATCCCAAAAAGAACGCCAAGCATACGAATAATAACTGTTACTGTAAAACCAATTCCGATCCCTTCGATTTCAAGCTCCCGAAAGCCACTGACGAAATATCCATCAACAATCGCTACCACTCCAAGAATTACGTTAGCCATAATTCCAGCCAAAGCAAACCGTAAATATAGTAACGGAATACTTTTAGTTCCAAGTGCTGAATCATTTACCGGCTTATTCATAATTTCTGCTTTTTCTTTCTGCGGCGAGGGGTGGTTTCCTGATATTCCCATGCTTATACCCTCCTAAAAATAATTTTTACAGCAAGTTCAGCTCAATTCATTCTTCCTTACACAAAATATCAAGTATTGGAAACCAGCACCAATCACGACAATATCCGCTTCTTTATTTCCTTTTAAAGTTTTTTCATTCTCATAGCTGTTTGCGGTCGATGTCCATAGAGAGTGAGTATCCATTTGGTTCATCTTATCCAATCTTTCTTTCTATTTATTTGTAAGAAATGTTAAAGTGGGGGATACGGCTAACACAGATACACCCAAATTTTTTCTACTATTTGTTTTACAGTTGATCAATATTACCGATTGATGGTGCTTTTATCCACATTATCTTTTCCATTTACAATACTTAATTCTTTTCGTCCCAGGGATAGGATGACCATGCAAGCAAAAATCGCTAATGCACCAATCACGAACATTCCGTTTGAAATAGCTAATTTCCCGAAAATCATAGGACCAAAAAAACCACCTAAACTTGCAAATGCATTTACTGTTGCAATGCCGGCTGGTGCGGTTGATTCCGTGAAAAACAGGGTCATAAATGAGAAAAAGGCGCCTACAAATCCATACAGACCAATTGCTGCGAAAGCAATCAATACAATCATTGTCAATGCGTTACCAGCAAACCCACACATAATAAAGCCTGAAAATGCGATGAGGAAGCTTGCAATCAAATGCTTTTTATGTTCATTTCTTTTATCAGAACTCCATCCAAAGAGTAACATGGAAGGGATTCCGATTAGTGCAGGTATAATTGTTAACCAGCCAATTTCCATATTATTTGAACTAGTAGCAAATGATTTAATAATACTTGGCAGCCAAAAACTAAGAGCGTACATTGCTGTATAATTAGCGAAATAAATAAAAGCTAATTTCCAAACCTTCGTGTCTTTAAACATTTCTAATTTTGACGCTTTATTTACTGCAATGCTTTGACGTCTTTCTTTATCTAATTCATTTTCTAGCCAATTTTTTTCAGTCTCATTTAACCATTTAGCATCTTTGGGACCATTATTTAAGTAAAACAGTGTGACAACTCCTAAAATAACGGCTGGGATTCCCTCGAGGATAAACATCCATCTCCAACCAGATATCCCATACCATGCAATGTTATCCATAATCCAGGTTGATAATGGGGCTCCTATAATCGTACCAATCGGCAAAGCCATAACGAGAGAAGCGGAAGCACGCCCTCTTTCTTTATTCCGAAACCAATATGTGAAATATAAAATAATTCCTGGAAAAAATCCTGCCTCAGCAATTCCAAGTAAAAAACGAGCAATGTACAAATGTGTAGCTGATTGTACAAATGCTGTTAAAACTACAATGATACCCCATGAAATCATAATTCTAGCAATCCAAATTTTCGCACCAACTTTGTGCATAATCAAATTGCTGGGTATTTCAAACAGGAAGTACCCAAGAAAGAAAATACCTGATAATAACCCAAAAACTTCTGCAGATAACCCCAAGCTTGCATTCATTTCCAAAGCTGCAAAGCCTAAATTCACACGATCCAAATAAGCAATGACATAACATATAAACGTAAATGGTAAAATGCGTATCATTGTTTTTTTGATTGTTGTACTTTCAACTGATTGATTCATTGAATTCATACTATACATTCCCTCCTAAAATAACGAATCATCATTAGGCTCTACAGTATTTAGTAAATTACTTTGGTGAATATACTTATAGATTTGAAAACTTTTCTTCAATTACAAACCAGAGAGCATTTTCAGTCAGTTCAGCCTTCATCTTAAATCCAGATAAAGTCCCATGAAGAATTAAGCAGATTTTTGCTGTAAAAGATAAATTTATTAGTAAAAGGACATATTTTAGCTTTCGTGTATAAAACATTCGGTGTAAACGCTAACAATTTTAGGGCTGCCAAATATTTATCATTTAATCTACGAATTCTTTGTTTAGAAAACTACTATTCATGAAAATTGGATTTATCAAAAACATAATCGATCTGCTTTATACATTTTTCATTCCGTTCTTTAGACCTTCAGTTTCAATTTTCACTTTGTAAGTTCAAAATAATTCCTCCTTTTTAATGATTGGACTGATAGTAACACGGGATTTTGTCGTATATAAATAATAAAATTCTGCTATGTGACAATTTTTATTAATTTTTTAAAAATTAAGAAAATATAATTTATTTAAAGCGATCTGTTGGGGACTTTTAAAATAATTCCTTTCAAGTGGGAATTTTTATCGGAAATAAGAGGCTTATCTATCTAAGTAATGATCTAGCGTACGATTAAACGAATCAAATAAAAAGACATTTGAACTACTCTTTTTATTATTCTATTGAAAGAGGGGCCTTGAGAAAGGATAATCATATTTTAACAATTAATAATTATTAAAATATGATATAAAGAAAGTAATATGTATTACAAAATAGGAAGTTTTTAAAGGGGTGAATGATATTAATAGAGATTATACAATCCAGACTGTGCAAAACGCTATGCAAATCTTACGTTTGTTCACCGAAGAAAAACGGGAATGGACATTGTCGGAGATTGCTCAAAAAAAATCTATGAGTATTAGTACTACTAAGCGCCTTTTGAAGGTATTAGAAAACTATGGGTATTTGGAGAGGGGGTTAAGAATTAAAAAATATAGACTTAGTCTATCGATTTTAAAATTATCCGGTATTGTCAAAACAACAATGGAAATTCACCGGGAAGCTCGGCCAGTTTTAAAAAAATTAGTCAACAATTTTGGCGAAGCTGTCCATATTGGAGTGTTAGAAGGAACAGAAACGATTTATTTGGACAAAATGGAAGGCATACATCCAGTCCGATTATCTTCCCACATTGGAAAGAATAATCCTGTATACTGCACTGGATGCGGAAAAGTTATACTCGCTTTTAAAGAACAAATAGAACAGGAAGAAGTCATAAAAGCAATTGAACTACAACAATTTCATCAGTTTAGTTCAAATACGGTTAGAAATGCAAGAGAATTAAAGAGTCATCTTAGTCAAATCAAAAAGCAAGGATATGCAGTTTGTATAGATGAATTTAGCGAAGGCATAACCAGTATTGCTGCTCCTATCTACGATTATAATGAATCTGTCGTCGCTTCGATCAGTATTACTGGCCCTAGTAATCGAATAGACCTTCCACAAATTATAGAAGGTGTGGTGAAGGCAGGAAAAGACATTTCGAAAAGTCTCGGATATATATATTAATATGATTATAGAATAAGAAAGAAGGAAAGGTAATGAAACGGAGAAGCTTTTCATCACTTGAGAATGCATTACGTATACTTGATGTGTTTAGTGTTGAAGAACCAGACTTTAGTGTGAAAGAGATTGCAGATCGGCTTTCGATTGCTGACAGTACAGCTCATCGATTGCTGTCCACGCTTAAAAAAGAAGGATTCATTGCTAAAGATAATATAAATAATAAATATCGTCTTGGTATTTCTATACGCGCATTAGAGTCAGTTTTAATAAAAGACTTGGCCCTACATAATGCATCTACGTCAATTTTATATTCACTGGCTAAAAAGGTGAATGAGGCATCCTCACTCTGCATTTTATATAATAATCAAATTTTTTATGTTAATACAGTAGATTCTGATCGCCCTATTTATGACGGATTGACATACGTAGGAAAATCCCAGCCTATCTTAAGTACAAGCGCAGGAAAAGTGTTGATTTCCACTAAATCGGAAGAAGAAATATCGGCAATTATTTCTATGGAAGCAACACTTAATCATACAGATAAGCCTCAGTATGATTTAACAGAGTTACTGCGCGTTCAAGAAATGGGGTACGCAATAAGTTATAACAACTTTTCCTCTGGATTAACATCAATTGCTGCACCAGTAAAAAATAAGAGCGGAGAGATTATAGCTGCCATTGAATTAATTGGTCCTGAGCAACGTATTCGGCCATCTTCTGTTAATACATATGTAAAAAAAGTGATAGAAGCCACGATAGAATTGGAAAAATCTTTAAACAGTAATAATTAATGAAGAAGAAATAAACGAGGCTTTCTGACTGTTCTAACAGTTAGAAAGTCTTTTTTGTCCTGCATCTTTAAATATTCACCGCGTTAATTTGTTGTAGTATAAAGCGACGAAGAAAGATTAGGTTGTGAAGACTTTTTCATACAAGAAAATATCCTTTTTTGAAGGGAAAAGATACCTTTTCGCTATAGTTGGAAAGCGCTAGAAAATATTATGATTGAATATTCCGAAAATAAAAAAGTTAAATTGCCACATAGAAGAATGTGTGATTTATAAATGGCAAAGTGTTGTGATAATATTCGAAATAATAATTATGAAAACAATTACATTTAAGGGAGAACGATAATGATGATTTCTGAAAAGAAAAAAGAAGTGTTTATGGAGCCTGATATTCGTGTAGAGGATATTCAATCTCAAAAACTTCAAAAACAACTGGATTATATTTTGGGGAATTCGAAATTCTATCAGGACAAGTTTAAAAAACTAGATATTGAAAGAAGCAATATTAAAGAGTTAACTGATTTAGCAAAACTGCCGTTTACCTATAAGCATGAGATTAGGGAAAGCCAAAATGTATTGCCGCCACTAGGTTCGCATGCGATTGTCGATATGAAAGAAGTTGTTCGTGTGCATTCATCATCTGGTACGACTGGCCGGCCGACTTATGTTGGAATCACAAGACATGATTATGATGTTTGGACTGAAATGCTAGCCAGAGCTGCATATACTCATGGGATTAGAAAAGAAAGCAAAGTTGTTTTCGCAATGGGTCTTTCCTTTTTTGTTGGAAGTTCCTTTAAAGATGGAATAGAAAGATTAGGTGCCACTTTTATCCCGATAGGTACAGGTGCTTCGGATCGGGTCATTCGAAGTATCATCGACTTTGAAGCTGATGCTTTGTTCTGTACGCCATCTTATGCATCCCATTTAGCTGAATTTGTTAGAAAAAATTATAATATGGAGCCTTCAGAGTTAAGCATTAAAATCATGTCTGTCGGTGGAGAGCCAGGTGGCGGATTACCTGAAGTTCGTAAAAAAATTGAACAGGATTGGGGCTGTAAAGTCGTAGAAGCGATGGGAAATGCGGATATGGCTCCCGTGATGTTCAGTGAATGCCAAGAGCAGAATGGAATGCACTTCATCGGATCGGATTACGTCATTTGCGAAATCATTGATCCTGAAACAGGAGAAGTTGTTCCACATAGCGATCATATGGAGGGTGAACTTGTTTATACAGCCATTGACCGTGAGTGTGTCCCGCTTGTCCGATTCAGAACAAGAGATTTAGTTCAGGTCGATACAACGCCATGTAAGTGTGGACGACGAAGTTTCCGTTTGCGCTGTGTTGGAAGAACCGACGATATGTTAATCGTGCGTGGAGTGAATGTTTTCCCATCAGCGATCAAGGATGTAGTGAATAGTTTTAGACCGAAAACAACAGGTGAAATTCGGATTCTACTGAAAGAAAAGCCTCCTTTAGCGGAGTCGCCACTCCCAATTAAAGTGGAATATTCAAAAGGCTTAAATGAAAATGAAAAAGGCACATTGAAGAAAGAAATCGAATCTGTGTTACGAGCAAAACTATTTTTCACGGCTGATGTTCAACTCGTTCCAGGAGAATCGCTACCACGTTTTGAAATGAAAGCGAAATTAACTGAAGATTTATATAAAAAGTAAAAAATAGATTGAAATAAAAAGGCATAAATGAAGAGGAGATGGATAGAGTGAGCAACGTCGTATTGATAGAAGGAGCACGTACTGCATTTACGGAAATTTCAGGCTCATTTAGAGAGATTTCTGCAACAGATTTAGGAGCAGAAGCAGCCCGAGAAGCGATTTGTAAAGCGAAAATTGCCCCAGAAGAAATAGATCAAGTCGTATTTGGAAATGTCCAGCAGTCCAGTAAAGATGCACATTATCTCGCTCGTCATGTTGGTTTAAAGGCAGGACTTCCCATCCATGTTCCTGCATTGACAATCAATCGCTTATGCGGAACGGGTGTAGAAGCCATTTTAACGGCCGCACGCTTAATTATGACTGGCGAAGCAAAAGTAGCATTGGCCGGAGGAACGGAAAGTATGAGTCAAGTCCCGCACGTGATTCCTGGACTGAGATGGGGGAGCACGTTGGGTGGGCCTACTATAGAAGATTGGGTGTGGGATGGATTATATGATACGTACGGTGGATGTAGTATGGCTGTTACTGCGGAAAATTTAGCGGGAAAATATAGAATCACTCGTGAAGAGATCGACAGTCATGCATTATTAAGTCATGAGCGGGCGCTGGCTGCTATGGAAAAAGGGTATTTGAAGGAAGAAATTGTCCCTATAACGCTTCAGGACAGAAAAGGAAGCAGAGTGGTTGAAGAAGATGAACATGTCCGGAAAACGAGCATGGAAAAGCTCGGTAAATTAAAAGCCCGCTTTATCGAAAATGGTGTTGTGACACCTGGAAACGCGAGTGGGATGGTTGATGGTGCTGCAGCTGTTATTGTCACTTCAAGCGAATATGCTGAAGAGAAAGGCCTGAGACCTATTGCGAGACTGGTTTCCTGGGATGTGGTTGGTGTTGATCCACGATATATGGGTATTGGACCAGTACCTGCGATTCAAAATGCTTTACAAAAAGCGGGATTAAGAGTGGAGGATTTAGACTTAATTGAAATCAATGAAGCTTTTTCTGCACAGTATTTAGCATGCCAGAAAGAGCTAGGCTTTGACCCAGAGAAAGGAAATGTAAATGGCGGTGCGATTGCGCTAGGTCATCCACTTGCGGCTAGTGGAACAAGAATTACACTTTCGCTTGCTTATGAATTAAAAAGGCGTAAAAAAAGGTATGGAGCCTCTGCTGTCTGTATTGGTGGGGGGCAAGGGATAGCATCCATTTGGGAACGATTGTAATAGAGTGATGAATTACTTGGCAAAAATACAAATATGTATTTTCGTCGGTAATCTTATGAAATTGTGCAGAAATAGATTGCTGGGATCTATTCGCCTATAACAATTTGAATATTCCGTGATATAAAAACACTTAACAATAAAAAGTATAAAGGGGTTGGTGAAAATGATCGTAGAATACAAGTTTAAAGTAAGATGGGGAAATACTGATGCTGCGGGAATAGTATTTTATCCGAACTTTTATAAGTGGATGGACGATGCCACACACGAGTTTTTAGCTGCTATAGGGTCTCCATCTTCTACCTTGTACGTTGAACAGCAAATTAGTGTTCCGCTTCTTGAAGCGAATTGTCAGTTTAAGAGTCCACTATTTTTTGAAGATCATGTGACCGTTCGCAGTTCAGTCGTAGAAATGCACCGAAAAGTATTCAAAATAAGCCACATGTTTTTCAAAGATGAAAAGATGGTAGCGGAAGGATATGAAATTCGGGCTTGGACATCGTTTATAGAAAAACCGAAGGCTCATCCGATTCCGAACCATATCCGAGAAAAAATGATGGCTGAAAATGTAGTGATAGTGAAAAAGTGAAGTAATTGTGACAGATAAGAAAGAAGTGAATCACTTTTTTATCATTTAATTCAGATGATACTCCTAAAACAATAAAAGATTATAGTCAGTAGGTCATTCATAGTTATAAATTTTTACTTTATATATTCCATAAAACTTAGAAATGAGGCGTAATTTCATGAAAAATGTAAATAAATGTGATGTGATTGTGGTTGGAGCTGGGCCAGTTGGTTTGACAGCCGTGTTGGCGCTACAAAAAAAGGGGATTTCATGCGTGATTATCGAAGCGGAACCAAAAGGTCGTCCGCGCCCAGGTAGCCGTGCGATTTATTTACATAGCGCGACATTAAAACTGTTGGAAGAAACATCAAAAGGATTAGGTTTCGAATTAGCCAAAAACGGAATTATTTGGCCAGTAAAGCGAACGTTTTATAAAGGAAAAGAAGTATATGTGAAAAATTATGGGGTCACCAACAACCAGGATCCAGATAAATTGCCACACTTTACTGCGCTTCATCAAGATCAGATTGAAAAACATATCTATAACGTCTGTATTGAAGCCGGAGTGAAGTTTGTATGGGGAGAACCTGTTGCTAAACTAAACATTCAGGACCATGGGGTAACATTAATTACTGAATCAGGTGAAGTTTGGGAAGCAAAGTACATTATTGGAGCAGATGGTGCTCGTTCAGTCGTTCGCGAACAGGCGGGCCTTAAGCTAGAAGGGCCACGTACAAACGATACATTCCTCGTTGTGGATGTCAAGGAAGACGAAGAAAATCCTCTTCCTCTTGAACGGATTTTCCATTATCACCACCTAGCAATGGGGCGCCGTAACGTGATGCTCGTTCCTTTTAAAGGTGGCTGGCGTGTTGATCTTCAATTACTGAAAGACGATGACGTTGAAGAATTTACAAATATTGAAGGTGTGAAAAGTTGGCTGTCTAAAGTAATGGATCCGAAATATGCAGAGCGCATTACCTGGGTATCTTCTTATCGTTTCCATCAAGTAGTCGCTAATTCATTTACAGATGAAAAGCACCGAGTTCTTTTGGCTGGAGAAGCGGCTCATTTGTTTGCACCATTCGGTGCTCGTGGACTGAATTCCGGTGTGCCGGATGCGATTATTGCGGTACGCGGCATTGAAAAAGCCCTTAGGGCGGATACAGAAGAAATGCGTCGTGAAGTGATTGGATCTTCAGCAACAGAGCGTAGAATTGCTGCCCGGTGGAACCGTGATGGATCTACAACCGCACTTCACCATTTGCAGGGAGAGGAAAAAGAAATTGATATGAAACGAGCAGTCGCTGCGTCGCTCACATCCATTGTTCCAAGACTTGGTCGTTGGCTTGATGAAGGTCCGTATGGCCCGAAATTTGGTCCACCTGAACTGACAACGAAATATTAATGCCAAGAGAGAAGCAAATTACCGCGAAAAAGCGGATATGAGCATCAGGACAAAGGAAAAAGGAGAGGAATTTAATGGTAGTTACGCTGAATGAGGAAAAGCATGGGACGGGTGCTCGTACAGTGAATAATTGGATAGAACGCTTACTAGCTATTGAATGGTATAACCAGGAAGGTCAGCAGCAAGAAGGTGCAGTAGAAAATGTAAACCAATTTATGCGAACACTAGGTGTAAATGAATATGAAGTAAAATGGTTGTCAAAAAATCAGGTGTCAGGTGCTATCCAACGTCTTACCTTTGAGAGAAGTAACCTTTGGGTAATTTTAGAAAAAATACCGGGTCAATTGAGAGCTAAAGTAAATGAAGTTGGTAATGAATCATTGCTTGAGAAGGTAGTGGATGCCGTACCAGAAGCGATATTTCATAATGCTTTTGAAAGGGCTTTCCATACATTTGGTGAAGAAAAAACGGTTCAGTTTCTTGTGGGGCATGCGATGTATTTCAGTATACTGATTTGCACAGCTGTACTGGCTGAAGAACTGAAACTTTTTTTACCTATAGTAGAATTGCTTGAAGCAGGTTACCTGCCGCTTGGGCTAGAAGGGAATATATTTTATCTCGTTTAAGACGCATGAAGAAGATTTATAGAATCAGGGAATTGTTATTTGGAAGAGCTTGCTACATATGTTGCTGGCTATATAGAAGTCTTAAAGTATCTTATTATCTTTCACGAGATTAGAAGATAACTCCCCGCAATTAAAGCAATTCTTAATAATGAAGAATGTATGAATGGAGGATATGGAAATGAAGTTAATTACATTTAGTCGAGAAGGTATGGTACAACGTGTTGGAGCGGTTGTCAATGAAGAAATCATTGATCTGCATGTTGCCTATAAGTCTTTACTTGCATCAGAAGGAAAAATTCGCGCCCAACAAATTGCTGATGCATTTGTCCCGGCAGATATGACTGGATTTTTACAAGGTGGAAAAGAAAGCTTGGAGCTTGCCCAAAATGCAATTGACTATGCAATAGAAAATAAAACCGACAATGGATACAGGCTTGTATATGCTTTAAATGAAGTGAAAGTTGAAGCGCCAGTTCCGGTACCTGGAAAAATGATTTGTATTGGTCACAATTATCGTGAACATATTTTAGAAATGAAACGTGAGCTTCCATCACACCCGGTTGTATTCGCTAAATTTGCTAATACAGTCATTGGCCCACAGGACGACATTCCATTTTATCCAATTTCAGAACAGCTTGATTATGAGGCTGAATTTGCTTTCGTGATTGGAAAACGTGCAAGAAACGTATCACAAGAAGAGGCTCTTGGGTACGTAGCTGGATACACAATTGCTAATGATGTAACGTATCGTGATCTTCAAAGACGCACTATTCAATGGCTGCAAGGTAAAACTGTTGAAGGAAGTGCACCAATGGGGCCATGGTTAATAACATCTGATGAGCTTCAAGATCCTGCTGGTTTAGAAGTTGTTTTAACTGTTAATGGTGAAGAACGTCAACGTTCTAATACTGCTAACCTAGTATTCTCCGTTCAGTACTTAGTTGAATTTTTATCAAACTTAATGACGCTTGAGCCCGGAGATGTCATTTTAACAGGTACTCCAGGTGGAGTAGGAGTTGCGCGTGATCCACAAGCCTTCTTGAAAGACGCGGACGTTGTCAAAATTGAGATTGATAAAATTGGTGCCCTTGAAAACCGTGTAACGAGTGTCAAAAAAGTAGTAGGGGTGAAGTTATGATGATGACTTTAAAGATTAAAGATTCCATTAAATCTGTTCAACAGTCAATTAATCAAGTGATTCAAAAGGCAGAAGGGCTTTCCGACGAGGTGCTTCGTTGGAACCCAACTGAAGAAGAATGGTCTGTTATGCAAATTCTTTGCCATCTCGTTGAAGCGGTTCCTTATTGGCTTGATGAAATTGAACAGCTTTTAGAGACCCCAAAAAAAGAGTGGGGGCGAGGATTGCAGAATACGGATCGTTTAGCTGCTGTCAACAAAAGTAAGGTTGACAGTATTTATTTATCCGATGTTTTAAAAGAATTGGAAGCGCTGAAACCACTAGTAGCACAAACCCTTAACAAATTAGATGAGGAGAAATTAGCAATAGAGGCACCTAGTCGAAATCCTCGTTTTGGTACAAAGCCTATCTTGTTTATCGTGGATCATTTACTTGTTGAACATACGAGTAAGCATTTAGGACAAATCGAGCGCAATTTATCCAAATTCAATAAGTAATAGAACAGGAGGAATAGAGAATGGCTGAAAAAATGGGTTTTTTTAAAAGTAAAATAGTTCAGGATTTTACAAGAGATATTCGACAATATAATCTCGGGCCACTTTGGGAGGCAATTCCAGAATTGATGCATCATCAACCTGAGCCGCATGCACAAGCATACCTCTGGAAATGGGATTTACTTGAGAAAAAATTAGGGGAAGCAGCACAAATTTTCACTCCTGAGCGCGGTGGTGAACGAAGAGCGATTTATCTTCAAAACCCTGGTTTAGACTATCGGCAGCCGTGGGGATGGGCATCCACTTCTCAAACGCTTTACGCAGCAGTTCAACTGTTGCAGCCCGATGAAGTAGCCCCTTCCCATCGTCATACACAAAATGCCCTTCGCTTTATTACACAGGGTCAAGGTGCTTACTCTATTGTTGAAGGCGAGCGTATTTTCATGGAGGAAGGAGATTTCGTTATTACTCCAAAAAACCTCTGGCATGGCCACGGCCATGAAGGTACTGAGCCCATGATTTGGATGGATGTTCTTGATATCCCGACAATTTATATGATGGGAGGTACGTTCTTCCAGTCTTATCCTGAAAGAATCGAACAACCGAAAGTACCAGATAACTATTCTGCCCAGCGCTATGAAGGCGGTATGGTTCGTCCGATTTCAGACCGTTACCCTAAGGCAGCACCACTTGGTGCTTATAAATGGAACCAAACATTGAAAGCTATTGAGGGATTATCGCGTTTTGATCCAGATCCATATGATGGTTATGCCGTAGAATTTATTAATCCATCAAACGGTCAAACGGCGAATCCAAATATTGGGGCATGGATTCAGAAGCTTCCAAAAGGATTCCATTCAAAAGCTCACCGCCACACGCATTCAACGATTTACCAAGTATATAGAGGCTGCGGTTACAGCATAATTAACGGCATTCGATTTGACTGGTCGCAAGGTGATTACTTTATTATTCCGAACTGGGCAGTCCATGAACATGTAGCGTTAGAAGATACGTTCTTCTTCTCGGTAAATGATTTACCGATTATGGAAAAATTTGATCTTGAGCAAGAGAAAACATATGAAAGCAATAATGGGTATCAGGAAGTAACGGGTGAGTTTAAACCTATTTTGTTAGTATAAATTTTGATATGTTTCAAGGTTTTAGTGTGAAGACTATTTGAAAGGGACATCAAACCTACATGGAATGTTCAAGTACCAATTATGGTGTAATTAAAAATGACTTATATATGAATCTAATTTTAGCTAGGTGAGTGATCATTTTGTTGTTAAAAAAATATACTAAGACATGTTCTCTTCAATGTAAACCATTGGTAGTAGAGATAGAAAAAATGAGGGGACTAATGGTGTTTACTGCCCTTGAAAAAGGCTTTACAGATCCTAAAACAATAGAGATAAGCCAAAAACTAGATCAACTATTGAATAGAACTAACTAATAGAGGACTAAATAGATGTGCAATTTAGTTCTCTATTTTTTTGATTATTGTTAGCTTGATGGGGAGGGGATAGTACTAACAAAACACAAATTTCGTATGCTACGACAACGTAAAGATTTTATGCTGCCCGTAAAAAACGGATTAATGAGGGCTAATAATCAGTGGGGGGATGGACACCCCCATGAATCTGAGTTTCACGTTATAAAAAGCCAGAATTGGTCGGTACTGCTTGTTATTTGACTATTACTTTTCCAACCATTCCTTTCAAGTAGTGGAACCGACATATAAGTTCATATGTACCGGGAGTTTCAGGTTTCACGGTAATTGATTTTTCTTTTTCTGGCGGAACCTCGGCGTCAATGCCAAGTTTTTTCACCGTAAAGGTATGCTCTCTATTTCCTTGGTTTTTCAATATTAACGTTGTCGTTTTTCCAACAGGAACGGTGATGACATTCGGATTAAAATAATCATCATTCAATTCAACCTCAATAGACTGTCTCACAACGTCGGATTCGGCCAATGCGCGGAGTGACCCTAAAGTAGTAATAACTATAATCATCGCAAGTGAAATGATTAATCCAGTTAATAGCTTTTTCACAGACATTCGTAATCCTTCCTTTCCTAGGCATTAGTATTTTCAAATTTATAAAATATTATCACTATAAATAGGGGGTAGGCGTGGTTCAAATAGTAATTCTTTCAACTGAAATAGTGATGAAAAAATCGATTCTAATGATGAGCTATTGTTTCAGCCTCCCTTAATAACCAAATGAATAGGATTTGTGTAAATAAAAAAAGCCAATAAAAAAAGCTTCCACTACTGTGGAAGCTTCTCCAAATGATGGGCAATATCAACATACATATTGGAATAAACCGAATGTATTTCATTACTAGGTGTAGCATTAGAAGAGAAGTGGACGATTACCATATTTGCTTTCGGGTCGATATAAAGTGTTTGTCCGTAACTGCCTAACACTTCGAAAGCACCTTGTTCATTGTGTGGAATCCACCATTGATTATGATAAGAAATAGAAGCGCCATTGCCAATTGCGAGTTCACCTTCTTGTACATTTTCCACACTTTCTGTAATGGAGGAAGGGATGATTTGTTTTCCGTTATATTCCCCGTTATTTAATAGTAGTTGACCGAATCTTGCCATATCTCTAGCAGTTGCATTTAAACCAGCGCTTGCTTGTTCTACTTTTGTTTCGTCTGTAACGTAATACGCATTTTCTTCCATACCAATTTGAGACCATATTCGTTCGCTAACATTTTCAGCTAATGATTTACCAGTGATAGTTCGAATAACCCAAGCGAGTGTTTCCGCTGATCCGTTATCGTAAGAAAAACCGGAACCAGGCGGTGCAGTTTCTTCTGCTTCTCGTAACATATCATAAATTTTCATCGGACCGTTGTAGTTTTTACCTCGGGGTAAAATATTGCTCGCTAAATATAGTTGTGCATCTTGATTTTCTAACGCTGGATGTTCATATCCATGAGTAGGGTACTCTACAGAAACTTGCATGTCCATTAATTGCTGGAGTGTAGCTTTACCGAACGGTGTATTGTTTAATTCTTTTATATAAGTGTCAGCTGTTTTCTCTAAATCGATACGATTTTCTTCAGCGAGAGATTGTATCATTGCCCCAGTAAAGACCTTTGCTAATGAAGCCATACCATGCGGTTCACTCTCGTTATATCCATTGAAATATCGTTCATATACAAGTTGCCCATTATGTACAACGACAAAAGCATCTGTTTTGTTATCGGCTAAAAGTTTTCTTAAAGGAGTCGTAGTTCCAAATCCACGCTCCACAGCAAAATCATCTAATTTTTGTAACGAAGTAGGGAAGTGAGCCACTTGGTCGGGATTGTTTTTGACTTCATTAATTAAAGTGAATTCTTTCATATGTGTGTACGACCAACGTAAGTAAGGATCATCTAACCAATTCTCCTTTGTCACGTTATTTTTTGATGGGGTTGTTTTATTATGTTTGAAGTATGTAAAACCAAGCCCTGTAATTACAAATATGCATGTTAGTATAAGTAAGAGTAGGGGAGATTTTTTTAGTTTCATATAGGTCCCTCCTTTATTTGCTACTATAAGTATACGCTCGTCTTGAAAGAAATACAAAATAAGGAAAGTAAACGGGGAAGTTTACTTTCCTTATTAACGTTAAGCGGAAATTTGTCCGTCTGTACGTTGTTTCTTGAATTTTTGTTTTCGACCGTGTAATCCATAATATAGAAGTAAAGTGAACGCAACGATAATAGCTGCGATAAAATACATATTATGATAACTTGATTTCGCCGCGACGATACCTAAAATGAAAGAACCAAAGCCAATACCACTATCAAAGAATGAGAAGTACGTAGCTGTCGCAGAACCACGTCGATGATTTGGCGCCGCAGAAATTGCAATCGTTTGGAAACTTGGAATTAATGTTCCATAACCTAAACCGATTAATACACCTGCGCTTAGGAACCAAAATGGAGTTTGTGCTTGACTTAATGCGAACATCCCAATTGTGAAAATAATAATAGCTGGATAAACAAGTACGTTTTCGCCGTAGCGGTCAAAAATCTTTCCTGTAAATGGACGAGAAATTACAACAACAAGTGCGTATACAATGAAGAAATAACTTGCAATATCGGCTAAACCGAGCTCTTTCGCATATATAGGAATAAAGGATAAAATACCACTATAAGAAAAGGCTAAAACAAATCCTGTCAGAGCGATTGGAATAGAAGATGGTTCAATTAAATCTTTCCACTTCATTTTTTCTCGTTTTTGTTTTTTCACTGGTGCTTCATGTGGAATATTTACAAGTAATCCTAATAAAAATGCAAGTAATGAAAATACGGAACAAACGATAAATAGTACAGTAAACGAAAAATGAGAAATAATTGTTAAACCTAAAAAAGGACCAATTACCATCGGCAGACTCATAAATACGCCGAAATAAGCAAGTGCTTCGCCTCGTCTATGAGCTGGCGCAACATCAGTTACAATCGTACCAGTTGCTGTCGTCGCCATCCCAAAGCCAATACCATGTAAGAAGCGAAGGGCAAGTAATAAAAATAAACTTTGCGCACCGAAATACATAACAGTAGCGGCTAAAAATAATGAAAGTGAAATAAATAATATTTTCTTTCTTCCTAAGTCATCGAGCCATTTTCCTGTAAATGGTCTACATAAAACAGAAGAAATAAGAAAAACAGTTGCAACTAAACCAATTTCCTCAGGTTTTCCTTTTAGGCCGTCTATTACATAGACAGGTAAAGTAGTCATAAGCATATAGAATGTTAAAAAGAGAAATAGACTACTAAAACAAGTTCCGAGGAAATCCTTCGTCCAAAGTTTTTCACTTTGCATCGTCATCCCTCCAATTTAATCTAAGTTTTTAATAATTTGTTGTAACACTTGAAATGCTTGATGTAAGTCATCTTCGTTAATACCATCTAGCGTCTTTTCTTCGAAAGTATCCACTTCTTCTTGCCATACTGGAATCATTTTTATAGCTGTTTCGGATAAAGAAATAAGCTTCTCACGGCGATCTTTTCCTTCTGTACGAATAATCCAGCCCATCGTTTCCATACGTGTCAACGTACGGGTCATCGTTGGTGATTCAACATTTAAATACTGGCATAATTCTGTTTGTGTACAAGAACCGGTTTGATTAATACGAAAAATAACAGCCCACTGCGCACTAAATAACCCAGTTGGAGATACGCGTTCATTAAATTTCTTCGTAAACTTTCGAGAAGTCTGGCTGACGATGTGAAAAAAATGTTGTTTTTCGTCCATATATTTTGATCCTTTCAAATTAGTTACCTAGCTAACTATATCTTTTTTTATTATAGTTGTCTAGTAATAGGCATGTTGTTTTATGTAAAAATTTCGCATAGGTTTTATGTTGAGAACATATATTCTGTATGTTATTCTTTAATTATATAAAGAATTTTCTTTCTATTAAAAAGAATGGGGGAACTTGTGATGATTAAGCCTGCAACAATGGAGTTTGTTTCACTATCGAATGGAGAAACGATTGCGTATCAGGAAGTTGGAAGGCGAAATACAGAAACTCTCGTACTCATTCACGGGAACATGACATCGTCACAACACTTTGATTTAGTTATCGAAAAGCTGCAAAATCAATACCATATTTACGCTCTTGATTTAAGAGGATTTGGACAATCGACGTATAATAAGTCGATAGATTCATTACAAGACTTCGCAGAAGATGTAAAATTATTTATCGATCAATTAAAGCTAGAGAAGTTTTCGTTAATGGGATGGTCAATGGGCGGTGGTGTTGCGATGCAATTTACAGCGAATCACCCAACTTTTGTAGAAAAGTTAATTTTAGTAGAATCAGTAGGGATGAAAGGCTATCCAATCTTTAAAAAAGATATTAACGGGGAACCGATCGTATCAAGTTTAGTAAAGACGAAAGAAGAAATCGCGCAAGATCCCGTACAAATTGCTCCAGTACTAGATGCGATAAAAAATATGAATAAATTATATTATCGTACAGTGTGGAATCTATTAATATATACACACAATCAACCGGAACCGGATCGTTATGAGAAGTATTTAGATGATATGTTAACGCAGCGTAATTTCGTAGATGTGAATTATGCGCTCATCACATTTAATATTTCGGATGAACATAATGGTGTGGTAGAGGGAAATAAACAAATTCATCGTATTAAAACTCCTACACTCGTCATACAAGGTGACAGGGATTACGTCGTACCGCAAGTAGTCGGTGAGGAATTAGCAAAACATTTGCCAAATGCAAAGTTGCAGGTGTTAGAAGATTGTGGGCACTCACCGTTTATTGATTGTTTAGATGTATTTATAAATCATGTAGAGAATTGGTTAGAACAGAAATAGTCCCCGAAAGCAAAAGTATTGCATATACTATAACATTTGTAGGTAAAAGGGGAGATTACTAGTGCATCAACCGTTTTTAATTGCGCATTCGCCATATAATCATCACTTATATGCAAAAATAATGATAAGCCCGATGTATTTGCAAGTTTCACCAGCTGTAGTTCCTTTACAAATACAGCAGCCACCAATCGCTCATTCACATCCGTACTTATATGGCCCTTCATTTTATGAAAATCCATATTTTAAACATTTTCATTACAATGTGAAAGCACAAGTTTGGGAAGGATAAGAAGCTAAAAGGCTCATTCTTTTAGCTTCTTTTTATTGTTAATATTCGTACACGCATTTGAAGAAACCGTTTATAATGAAAAGTGGAAAGCGTGAGAAGGAGAGGGAACAGGATGTCGATGCGTTTTACTTTTTGGATTATGGTTGGGATTGTGGCAATCTCAGGTTTATCACAGGGGATGCTCTTACCTGCCATTGCAATGATTTTTGAACAAGAAGGGGTTAGTTCAAGTATTAATGGTATTCATGCGACGGCATTATACATTGGGATATTAGTTATTTCACCGTTTCTTGAAAAACCGATGCAAAAGTTTGGAATGAAGCCAATTATCGTCATTGGTGGGTTTCTTGTTATTATTTCATTATTCTTTTTTACACAAACATTTTCGTTTTGGGTATGGTTTATCCTTAGATTTCTAGTTGGAGTCGGAGATCATATGCTTCATGTTGGAACGCAAACATGGATTACGACAACATCGGATCCGAGTAAAATAGGTAGACAAGTATCGATATACGGTGTATTCTTCGGAATTGGTTTTGCCGTCGGTCCGTATTTAGCAAGCACTGTTCAGTACGGTCTTGCAACACCATTTATCATATCTACTATACTTTGTTTAATAGGTTGGCTTTTACTACTCCCAACGAAAAATGCATTCCCAGCACAAGATGAAAGAGAAGTGAAGAGTGAATCATCATTTTCTCGTTATAAACAAGTTGTTGGATTAGGGTGGATTGCATTACTGGGACCACTTGCATACGGTGTGCTTGAAGCAATGTTAAATAGTAACTTACCAGTATACGCACTTCGTAAAGGGTGGTCTGTATCGGAAGTTTCCTTCTTATTGCCAGCGTTTGCAGTTGGGGGCATTATTACACAAATTCCTCTCGGTATATTAAGTGATAAATACGGAAGGGACCGTATATTAACGTGGACGTTCAGCATAGGTACGAGCATTTTTCTACTTGCGGCCGTATTTGATCAATATTACTGGATAGTCTTTGCCTGCATGCTGTTAGCTGGTATGGTCATTGGATCTTGCTTCTCTTTAGGACTTGGATTTATGACAGATTTATTACCGAGACACTTACTACCAGCAGGTAATATATTATCTGGAATCGCCTTTAGTTTAGGAAGTATTATGGGGCCTGTATTAGGAGGCGTATTTATAGAAAAAATACAGTATACAAGCTTTTTTATTGCAGTTATGATTATAATAGGGATTCTCGCAATGGTATATATGATCTACATGAAGAATCAATTCGCATCAAGAAAAATAGAAAGTAGGTTAGGGCATGACAAAACAACCTAATAAAAAGAAATTTGAAGTACTCGAAAACGAAGCAATTACAGACTGCTTAGCTCGCATGGAACAAGAAGGATACGCCCCGTCTCGTCGTATGGAAGAGCCAATCTTTCATGAAGTGAAGAAAGACGGAAAAACAGTAGTTGAACCGTGTGGTAGAAAAATTGTTTTTGAGGGAAAATTGAAGTAATACAAATAGAACATTTTCTTTATAGTATAAGGCCATCCAATTCGTTCGAGTTGGATGGCTTTTTTTACGACTGGTCAATGGAGGAAAAGGGATTTTAGGAGGGGGATAGAATGAAGAGATATTTTCTGGGAAGAACGAATAAAAATGAGTTGCGCTGTCTTCGTTAGTAAAGGTAGTACTGTGAGACCTTTACTAAATAAAAAATCTAATAGTAGTCCGAAGAATGCTAAACGTATAGAGTTTTGGAGTTGGGACAGGAACTATAGAGCCGTGACTATAATTCATTTAAATAAGATTGATATGTAAACGTTGTAGAATGAAATTGGCAAATCGAAAATGGTAGCGCGGGTGCTGATCCCGCACTACCATTTTAGCTACAAAGGTGCTACTCATTTGTGAACTAGCATGCTTTTCGGACAAATACTTTTTGTATGCTATTTGTTCGTACTAGCCAAATACATGAGCATGTGGAATTTTTCGTCTATTACATGATAATCGAAATAAGGTCCTGGATCTGTACAGTAACCGATATTTTCACTTTGCGTAATTTGAAATCCATTGACTGATAAATTTTCTTCTAAGTATTTGGGATACAAAATATGCTCGTTGGAATTTGGATATAAGCCTGAAATGTTTTTCAAGGATTTGGCCGAGCTATCATAATACGAGTATCCGCCGACAATTGTTGAACTGTTATGTAAATAGTTTTTTAGAACGTGAATGGGGAATTGCGGATTGAGCAATGAAAAATCAGTTACTGAAAAACTATCTACAAAAACATCGATGCTAAGCGGTTTCAATGGCAAATTTAAATCGGAATTCAAAATATAAAGGACGCGTGGCTTCGGATTCATACGCTCAATTCTGTTTCGAACCTTCTTGAGCATCTCAAGTGAATAGCCACTGAATACATAGGATGCGCTCGTTTCAAGAACATCGATATATTTGGGTAGTGACACGAAAGCGTCAACGTTTGTTTCCACAATTAATTTGTTTTTCAAATCTATATTTTGTAGAACTTTTTGAAAATGAAAATTAATTTTTTCAAATAAGTTAATCATTTTGGGATTAATCTCTTTAATCGTTTCTTTATCGTAAAAATAAGATGGATAAGGAGACGTCTCATACAAGTTCGCGGTAATGATAATACCTTCCTCGATAGCCGCTTCGTATCCACAGGTACAAGTTAAACTTCCCGTGTGAATGTAAACTTTTTTAATCGTTACATCTTTCATTTCAAGGGGAATTTGGCATTTCGGACAATAGAGCAGATTTACAAAGTCAAGCGGGATTCCTGTAATATTCTCTTCTTTGGATGAAGGCGAACTGGTTTGAACCGCTTTTTCAATCAATTGGATAGCTTTTGATATGTCTTCTTTTTTTTGGATCAGTTCGTTCTTTTTATCAGTGAGCAAGTTGTTGTAGTAGTCGATATCCTCATGGTCCGAGAAGCTTGTAACACGCCGATACGATAAAGTTCGTTGGATTTCTAACAATGAAAAATGAAATTTTTTCAACTCGGTAATAAAAGCCATGTCGTCGAAACACAATTGGTTCATTTGATACTGGGTGTTTTTTTTGTCTGGTATTAATAATCCAAGTTCAATGTAATAACGAACGGTATCAGTCGTAACATGAAAAAGTTTTGCAAATGCACCAATTTTCATAGATGTGTCCCTCCGATGAAAAAAGTGGAGTTACTCCACTTTTTTCGTAAAATGAATTCAAAAAACTCTTAAATGACTATTGACTTGGAGGAAACTCCAAATCATATTATTAATTCAATAAGAGTGAATATTTCGAATATTTTTGACTGTATTGTAACATACATGTCACGAAAGGAGAAGGATTAGCTATGGAAAAGATGGATCGAATGGATACGCTCTCTCTGTGGACAGCGACTGGAAACAGCTATGATAAAGGAAAACCTCTTGAAGGAAATGAAGAGGCGGATGTTGTCATTATTGGCGCAGGTTTCACAGGTCTTTCTTCTGCATATCATTTGCAAAAATTAGGAAAGAGTGTCATTGTCCTTGAGCAGGAAACAATCGGATATGGCGCAAGCGGTCGCAACGGCGGAATGGTATTGCCGGGCTATAAGTCAACGATGCAGGAGCTTGCTAAAAAATATGGTGCCGAAGAGGCGAGACAGCTTAACGATCTTTCTCTGCTTAGTGTTGAATTAGTTAAAAACATTATCGACGAGCATCAAATCAACTGTAATTTTAGAAAGACAGGTCACATTGTGGCAGCTTACAAAGCCAAACATTTTGAAGGATTGAAACATGAAAGTGAGTACTTAAACAAAAATTTTGGATATGAATGTAGCGTGCTTAATCGAAGTCAGTTGCATCAAGAAATTGATTCCCCGCAATATTATGGTTGCTTAGTCGACAACTCGAGTTACTCATTCCAACCACTGAACTATGCAATTGGTTTGGGAGAAGCAGCGAAATCAATTGGTGCAAAAATCTTTGAGCATTCGAAAGCATTATCTATTGAGTACGGCCGGAATAGTGTGAAAGTTGTTACAGAAAAAGGTACTGTTACAGCGAAAGACATTATTGTTGCTACAGATGGTTACTCTGGAAAAATCATGGCTGAACTGAATAAAGGCGTACTGCCAATTTCGGCACGCATTATTGCTACTGAACAGCTTTCAGAAACACTTTTGAATAGCGTTATTCCTAAAGATCGCATGGTTTTTGATACGAGTAGTTTCCTTTACTATTTCAGGCGTACACCAGATAATCGAATCGTATTTGGCGGTGGTGATATTCGTCCGAACTTAGGTGATGCCGTTTATCAAAGTGTGTACGATGCTATGGTTAAAATAATGCCAAAACTAGAAGGAAGCAAGATAGATTACAGGTGGGGTGGATTTATCGGTGTGACAATTGATACGTTCCCGGTTATCGGTAAATCTAAAGAAGGTGCATATTTTGCAACTGGTTATACAGGCCACGGCGCGTCTCTCTCAACATTGTTTGGTAAGTTATTGGCACAATGGATCGTTACGGGGAATGCAGGTGGATATCGATTTGAAAAGGAACGTCTCAAATCATTCCCATTCTATAATCAGAAAACGATGCTGGTCAATATAGCACATATTGGTTTCAAGCTGGTAGATATTATTGCGTAAAGGAGAGGTGTTTATGGAAATAAACATGTTCATTGACGGAAAATGGGTAGAAGCATTATCGGGTGCTAGACGAAATATTATCAATCCTGCAACTGAAGAGGTTATTGCAACGTCCGCTCATGGATCAGCAGATGATGCGAAACTAGCAATAAAGGCGGCTCGTAAAGCGTTTGACAGCGGAATTTGGTCAGATTTATCGGCTGATGAAAGAGCTGATTATCTATATAAGATTGCAGATCGTCTTGAAGAGAAGACAGCTGAAATTGCCCGTTTGGAAACTGCAAATAACGGTAAGGTTATTCGTGCAACAACCTATATAGATATTCCAGTATCGGTTCAATGCTTCCGCTATTATGCTGACTTGATTAAAGGTATAAAAAAGGAATCTTACAATCGTGATGATTCTTCAGAAACGATTGTTATTCATGAACCGATTGGTGTTTGTGGACTGATTGTACCTTGGAACTTCCCGCTTATGCTAGCTGTTTGGCAAATTGCTCCTGCACTTGCCGCAGGGAATACAATTGTAATTAAACCTGCTGACGTCACTCCTGTAAGCGTATTCAAGTTATTTGAAATTATCGAAGAGATTGGGCTTCCAGACGGAGTGGCAAACTTAGTGTTGGGACCTGGTTCAAAGGTTGGGAATGAGCTTGCAGAGAGCCATGATGTTGACAAAATTGCCTTTACAGGTGGAACAAAAACAGGTCAAAGTATTATGCGAGCAGCCGCGGGCAATATGAAAAAAATTACACTGGAACTAGGGGGGAAATCTCCACTTATTGTGTTCGACGATGTGGATTTTGAAACTGCTGTCGATAATGCGATGTTTGGTATTTTCCACAACGCTGGGCAAGTTTGTTCAGCTGCATCCCGTTTGCTTGTACAAGAGACCATTTACGATAAGTTTGTTGAAAGATTGGCCGAGCGTGCGAACAAAATTGTAGTTGGAAACGGAGAAAGCGAGAATATCGAAATGGGAGCTCTCACAACCGAGTCTCATATGAATGACGTTTTACATTATATAAAGAGTGGAATGGAAGAAGGTGCAAAATTAGTTTGTGGTGGTAAACGTTTAACAGAAAATGGGCTTGATCGAGGTTTTTTTATCGCACCAACAATCTTTGCTGATGTAAATGCAGATATGCGTATTGTTAAGGAAGAGATTTTTGGACCAGTCCTTGTTGTACAGAAATTTAAAGATGAGGAAGATGCGATCCAAAAAGCGAATGATTCCATTTATGGATTAGCCGGTGCTGTATTTACTGAAGATATGGACCGAGCAAAACGTGTCATTAGTAAATTGCGTGCGGGAATTACTTGGATTAATAGTTATCATCTTGCTTATGTTGAAGGTCCTTGGGGCGGGTATAAGCAAAGTGGAATCGGTAGGGCTTTAGGTGTTGCTGGGCTGGAGCACTTTATGGAAACGAAGCAAATCAATATCCACCAGCATGCCAAGCCTGTAGGTTGGTATGTGAATTAATTGAGCTTAACTTGCTATATAAATTATTTGTAAGGGGATATGCTCATGAAAATAGTGGACAACCGTCCGTCATCGAACATAGAGAAGCCAGAAGGAATGAATAAGTCGGTGGATGATTCAGTGCTCGGAACCAAAAGTATTCCGTTACTATATTTACGGTTTGCTTTGGCAGGAATTATGGCTAATGTAATTCTAGGAGTTGTATCGGTTATTGATGGCTATTTCGTCAGTGGCTTTCAGGAGCTAGAAATCGAAGGAATCGGAATTGGGTTTACGGTCATGGTTATTACCCGTATGATTGGGGTTCTTTTGGGGATAGGAGCTGGAGCGGTCATTTCACTTCGAATGGGGAAAGGGAAGATAGAAGAAGCTAGAAGTATTATGGGACAAACTTTATGGTTTACTCTTTTCCTTTCCACTTTGATAGCTGTACTTGGATTGGTCTTTGAAACTGATATTATGATTCTATTTGGAGCAAGTGATGAAGCACTTCCGTATGCGGTGCAATATAGCCGACTACTATGGATTTCGTTGCCATTAACGATATTGGCCGTTGTATTAAGTATTTTAGCTAATATCGATGAAAAACCTATATTGTCAATGAACAGTTGGTTAGTCGCAGCAGTTGTTGCTGGAGTTATGGAATGGATTATGGTAGTGAAGTATGACATGGGGATGATGGGTTCTTCATGGGCTAATACGATTTCGCAATCGATTCCTGTTCTCTTAATCTTTTATTTCTGGTTTGGTAAAACAAAACTGAAGCCAAAAATGAAAGATGTGATGATTAATCTTAAGAAGATTGGTGAAGTAGTTTGGACGGGGTTTGCATCTTTCTCTAGTCAGTTCATGATGTTTATAGCAATTATTTTCACCAACAATTTACTGCAAAGCTACGGAGGTGGTCTGCACGTTGCAGCTTTCACGATTCAAAATGGTTACATTACAAATCTTCTCGCTTTAGCGGCGCTCGGTGGAATGACAGGGCTTCAACCGATCATTAGTTATAATTATGGTGCAGGCAACCTTGATCGTGTGAAACAAGCAATTAAGATGGGACTCATTTTTACAGTTTCCTTCTTTGTAATTGTGACAGCTATATTAATCATTTTTGCAGATCCAATTGTGTCATTTTTTTCCGGTGGTAATCCTGAATTGCAAAAACTGGGCATTTGGACGACGGTTGTATTCAATTGTTTGTTTACACTTAGTGCAGTTAGTTTGCTTGTCTCTGGTTATTTTGAATCACAGGAGAGAAACTGGTCCGCAACGTTTATTAGTGTTAGCAAAATATTGTTGTTCATGATACCGTTTCTATTTGTTTTTCCGAAGTTCTGGGGTGTAGAAGGTGTATGGTACGCTGCTCCTGCTGCCGAAATTCCAGGCGTTCTCATTGCCATATACTTTATGAGAAAAGAGTTCAAACGTTTAAAGGTTACCAATGTTAATACAGATACCAATGTTAAAACAGTAGATGTATAGGAACGTATTCCGTCAAAATTACTAATAAGAGAGAGGGGTATCATCATGTTTTTTGCGAAAAAAATTACAGCAGAAGAAGCAGAGCAACTAGGTGCCAACACATGGGAACCATGGGTAGGTGAACCAAATAAAGGAACGTGGCATGTAGAAGAACAGGAAGTTTTCTATGTGACAGACGGTGAAGTGTTTATTATTGTTGATGGAAAAAAGTATCATGTTACAAAGGGCTGGGTTGTTTCCTTGGATAAGGACCTTGTTTGTGAATGGGATTGCCCAGTATTTTTGAAAAAGAATTATAAGATGAACCATGAGATTAATCTGAAATAATGTGAACTGGGGAGTGGACAAATGCTAAGCAGATGACTGCTCCTGCATATGCAATCGATAAGAGTAAGATTAGTAATGTTAGAGAAATGTATATAAATAAGTTTATATACCGTTTAATGAATACGCTTTCTTTTTTGTGAATGCAATACATACATAGGACGGCTATCTTAAAATTAGGAGGTTTCACCATGGTAGTAACGAAAAATGTACAAACGTTAAAAAATTATATTGGTGGACAATGGATAGAATCTAAAAGTAAACAAGTAGAAGATGTACCAAATCCAGCAACAGGAGAGACTATTGCTCGTGTGCCGCTTTCGACTAAAGAAGATTTGGATAGAGCTGTAGCAACTGCGAAAGAAGCATTCCAAACATGGAAAAAGGTTGCTGTACCTCGGCGTGCTCGGATTCTATTTCGCTACCAACAGCTTTTGATTGAAAACTGGGAGGAGTTAGCGAAACTCGTTACCTTGGAAAATGGAAAAAGTTATAAAGAAGCTTACGGTGAAGTACAGCGAGGGATTGAATGTGTTGAATTTGCAGCAGGTGCACCTACTTTAATGATGGGAGGGCAACTTCCTGATATTGCTACTGGTGTTGAATCAGGGATGTATCGTTATCCAATCGGAGTAATCGCAGGAATAACGCCATTTAACTTTCCGATGATGGTGCCATGCTGGATGTTCCCACTCGCGATTGCATGCGGAAATACGTTTGTATTAAAACCATCTGAAAGAACACCGTTGCTGGCGAATCGCATAGCTGAACTGTTTAAAGAAGCAGGTCTTCCAGATGGAGTACTAAATGTTGTACATGGTGCACATGACGTCGTGAATGGCATTCTTGACAATGAGGATGTGAAGGCTGTATCTTTCGTTGGTTCTCAACCTGTCGCTGAGTATATATATAAAACAGCAGCAAACGGCAAACGTGTACAAGCTCTTGCAGGTGCAAAAAATCATTCGATCGTATTAAAAGATGCGGACCTTAGTTTTGCAGTGAAAGAAATTACAAGTGCTGCCTTCAGTTCAGCGGGTGAAAGATGCATGGCGGCGGCTGTTGTTGTCGTGGAAGAAGACGTTGCAAATGAGCTCGTTAATAGACTGCTTCAAGAGGCGAATGCAATTACGATTGGTAATGGTCTGGAAGAAGATGTTTTTCTTGGTCCCGTTATTCGTGACGGCCATAAAGAGCGTACACACGGATACATTCAATCTGGTATAGAGCAGGGAGCGACACTTATTCGTGACGGACGTGAAGATGATGCAGCAAACGGTGACGGTTATTTTGTCGGTCCAACGATTTTTGACAATGTGACACAGGAAATGAAAATCTGGCAAGATGAAATCTTCGCACCGGTTCTTTCTATTATACGCGTAAAAGACTTGGCGCAAGCAATTCATGTTGCTAATGCATCACCGTTCGCAAATGGTGCATGCCTATACACCGATAGCGCGAAAGCAATTCGTGAATTCCGTGAAGAAATTGATGCAGGTATGCTTGGGGTCAATCTTGGGGTTCCTGCTCCAATGGCATTCTTCCCATTCTCAGGTTATAAGAAATCCTTCTATGGTGATCTCCATGCAAATGGAAAAGATGGCGTAGAATTTTATACGCGCAAGAAAATGCTTACGGCTCGTTATTGATAGAGTGCTAGAAAATCATAAACGGATAGAATGGAGTTGGTGATTGTGCAAGCGACAGAGCAAACACAAAGTTTGAAACAAGCAGATGAAAAGTACCTTTGGCATGCAATGAAAGGAGCATCCCCTAATCCAACGAATTTAATTATTACAAAAGCAGAAGGAGCATGGGTGACGGATATTGATGGAAACCGTTATTTAGACGGCATGTCCGGTCTTTGGTGCGTGAATGTTGGATATGGCCGTAAAGAGCTTGCAAGAGCGGCTTTTGAACAACTGGAAGAAATGCCATATTTTCCTCTGACACAAAGTCATGTTCCTGCTATTAAATTAGCAGAGAAATTGAATGAATGGCTTGATGATGAATACGTTATTTTCTTTTCTAACAGTGGATCGGAAGCAAATGAAACAGCGTTTAAAATTGCTCGTCAATATCATCAGCAAAAAGGTGATCATGGACGCTATAAGTTTATTTCACGCTATCGTGCTTATCATGGTAACTCAATGGGGGCTCTTGCGGCAACAGGACAAGCACAAAGAAAGTATAAATATGAACCACTTGGGCAAGGATTCTTGCATGTAGCACCGCCTGATACGTATCGTAATCCAGAAGATGTTCGTACACTGGCAAGTGCTGATGAAATCGATCGTGTCATGACATGGGAGTTAAGTCAAACAGTAGCCGGCGTAATTATGGAGCCGATTATTACTGGGGGCGGCATTTTGATGCCTCCTGATGAATATATGGCAAAAGTAAAAGAAATTTGCGAGAAGCACGGTGCGTTGCTCATTTGTGATGAAGTAATATGTGGATTTGGGCGGACAGGGAAGCCGTTTGGATTTATGAATTACGGTGTCAAACCAGATATCATTACGATGGCAAAAGGTATTACAAGTGCGTATCTTCCTTTGTCGGCAACAGCAGTTAAACGAGAGATTTATGAGGCGTACGTAGGCAGCGAAGATTATGATCGATTTCGCCATGTGAATACGTTCGGAGGAAACCCTGCAGCTTGCGCCTTAGCTTTGAAAAATTTAGAAATTATGGAGAATGAGAAACTCATTGACCGTTCCAAGGAATTGGGTGAACGACTGTTAGATGAACTAGAGGATGTAAAAGAACATCCAAACGTAGGAGATGTTCGCGGAAAAGGTCTTCTTTTAGGTATTGAACTAGTGGAAGATAAGCAAACAAAAGAACCGGCTTCCATTGAAAAGATGAACAAAGTCATCAATGCTTGTAAAGAAAAAGGTCTAATTATCGGTAAAAATGGTGACACTGTTGCCGGTTACAATAATATTTTGCAACTTGCACCGCCATTAAGCATTACAGAGGAAGACTTTACTTTTATCGTTACAACAATAAAAGAGTGTTTAGCTCAACTTTAATTTGTTAAAAGGCGGAAGATCCTATTGAGAGATGTAACTGTAAATACGGAATGAATTACTCGAAAAGGGTAATTCCGAAAGGGTTGAGTTTATGAAAGCTGATGTTGTCTTGTTACATGGAGAAGTTATTACAGTCGACCAAAAGAATACAGTAGTCAAAGCTGTGGCAATACAAAATAATCGTATCGCATTTGTTGGTTCGAATGAGGAGGTTAAGAGTTTTATAGGAGAAAAAACGGATGTAATTGACTTGCAAGGAAAAACGCTTCTTCCTGGATTCATTGATTCCCATCTGCACCTCATTTCTTATGGACAAAATCAGTTGGCTGTAAGTTGTAAAGCTGAACATATTGATTCTATCGAAGCTTTGTTAGATGACCTAAAAAAGAAGGCATTAGAAACGCCAAAAGGTGAATGGATACGTGCTTGGGGCTTTAATGAAACCGCTGTGAAGGAAAAGCGTTATCCAACAATTACTGAGCTGGATGACATTTCAGTTGACCATCCTATTATTATAACTCGTACTTGTCACCACATAAGCGTAGTGAACAGCAAAGCATTAGAAATTGCGCAAATTAACGAGAACACACCGAACACGAGTGGGGGAGTTATTGAAAAGGATCAGGCAGGAAAGCTTACAGGAAGGTTAATTGAAGCAGCAAATATGGAGATGAGTGAAGTTGCAAGTTATAAAGAAAGTGAAATGATGAAGGCTGTGAAAATTGCATCAGATCATTTCGTTGCAGCTGGTATAACGAGTATACATGACGCAGGTGGAGATGGACCTGAGAGTTTTCGTTTACTACAACGAGCTGTGAAGAGTAGGGATATTCGTGTCCGAATATATGCAATGATATGTCAAATAAATAACTCCCATGAATTTGTTAATAAAATGGTCGAAGCTGGTGTGATAACTGGTACCGGAGATGAGAGGTTCAAGGTTGGACCAGCTAAACTGTTTACAGATGGAAGTAGCACTGGACCTACAATTGCAACCCGTGAGTCGTATTCGAGTGATCGTAACAATTATGGCATTCTTTATTATAATGAGGAAGAAATTTATCAAGTGTTAGGCGAAGCACACAAAAAAGGTTATCAAATCACTGTGCATGCACAAGGTGATAAAGCTATTGAAATGTATTTAAATTGTGTAGAAAGGGCGTTAGAGGAATCACCAAGAAAAAATCATCGTCATCGAATCGAGCACGCGGGAATTTCTTCACCAGATTTACAAGAGAGAATGAAAAAACTTGAGATAGTTCCAATTCCAAACCCTCCATTTCCATATGAATTCGGAGAGATATATGTACGGCACTATGGTGATCGTGTTAATCATATGTACGCTGCTCGTGATTATATTGATCGAGGCATCATTGCAGCAGGTAGTTCGGATGCACCAGTTACCGACTATAACCCTTTATTAGGAATTCATGTTGCTGTCAATAGAAAAACGAAGTCTGGAATAGAGGTTGGTGTGAATCAATCTATAAGTGTAATGGAAGCTATTAAACTATACACATGGAATGGCGCTTATGCGAGTTTTGAAGAAGAGATAAAAGGAAGCATAGAGGTCGGAAAGTTGGCGGATTTAGTTATATTAAATGACAGCATTTTAAGTGTGAATCCAAACCGAATTAAAGGTTTAAAAGTAGAAATAACTATTATTGATGGTGAAATTATTTATCAAGAAGAACAATCAGTGAAAATTTAATATTTCATCGTTTACATACCACGTAACTCTTGTAATGTTACGTGGTATTTTAGTTTGTTAGTTTTATGGAAATATAACGGTGCCATCGTATAGTCGTTTCATAACAGTATTCATTTACATAATTTTCGATATAGGAAATAACTATTTTTTCTTTTAACTGTTGTTAATAGTACAGATTAACTTTTTTAATACTTGAGTTACATCATCTTTATCAATTGTACGATAGAGATAACGACTTCCTTTTTCATTTCTCCTAATTGGCTTCTTTATATGAATCGCAGGTGATATTGCTACTTTTTTAATATATTGGTAAAATAAGTTCTTGGGTCTTACTTATTGTGATTCGTATAATGATTGTCGCTCGACTTAAAGAAAATAGGTACAAAAATTTTGCACTATCTAAAGAGAGGACGGCAACGATTCCCTCTTTTTGGAGCCACTCACAAATGTAAAGCAAGAGAAGAGGCTATATCTCCTCTCTTGTTTAGATTAACCAGCTACTACAATTGGAAGAGGTATATCAAATTCAATATATGGAGGATGTTGATTGGAATCTAGTCGGCATCCTGGTGGATAATGCTTTTTTAGAAATCTATCAATTCTAATAGAATCGATAGATTTCTAGAAAGTGGAAAATGGTTATCCGTATATTCCGAAGCAGTTGTAACAAAGTGTCCTTCCATAATGAAGTGTAAAACCAAAATACGTTGTTTAAAAAGTTATTTGTTAAAATTGGTTATAAGTAATAGAACAGAAAAGAGGATTACATGTTACATAATTTACAGAGAAGTAAAAATAAATTTTTATTATGTCTTATTTTTTTAGTACTTTTAACCGCTTGTGATAATACAGATATTAAGTCATCTAAAGCTTCATCACCACCGGCTCAATCAAATACAGATACATCATTAAAAGCACCAAACTGGGTAGAGAAAAGTCCCATTCAACAGTCTCCTAATTTTATTGAAGATAAAAAAGTAAAATCGGTTGTGAATGTAATGGCAACGGGTGATAATTTATATCATGATGCAGTAATTAAAGATGGCAAACAAAAAGACGGTTCATATGATTATCACTATATTTATGAAAATATCAAAAAAGCTGTTCAATCAAGTGATCTTGCTATAGTGAACCAGGAGACTCCAATAGCAGGAAATAATCTAAAAGTACAGGGATATCCGACTTTCAATACACCTGAAGAAGTAGGTCAATCTTTAGTGGACACTGGATTCAATATAGTGACGCAAGCGACAAATCACGCTATGGATATGGGTATTAAAGGTGTTGCGAATACAAGAGAATACTGGAAGAAATATCCGGATGTTATCCCATTAGGCATTAATGAGAATCAAAATGAGCGTAATGAAATAAAAACGATTACAAAAAATGGTATTCGTTTTGCGTTACTAAATTATACATACGGTACGAATGGAATTAAAATTCCAGCTGATAAGTCTTGGGCATTAAATGTAATGGATAAAAAAGCGATCCAAAATGATGTGGAAAAGGCAAAGAGTAGCTCTGATATGGTGATTGTTATGGTGCATTGGGGAGTAGAATATACCTCTACACCTTCAAAGCAACAAAAAGAAGTTGCTCAATATTTAACAGATTTAGGTGTAGATGTAGTAATTGGAAATCATCCACATGTAATTCAACCAATTGAGTGGAAACAAAATAAAGATGGACATGAAACGCTAATCTATTATTCTCTTGGAAATCTTATTTCTGCTCAAGAAAAATTAGAAACATTGGTAGGAGGATTATCTTATATACAATTTGTTAAGTATGAAGATAAAACTTTTGGTATACGACAAGCGGCACTCGTACCGACAGTAACCGACTATGCTGATGGTAAGAAACAATTTAAAATTCAATTTTTAAAAGATTATTCGGATGAAGATTCTAAAAATCATGGGATTAAAAAATTTGTCGGCCCCGTTTCTTTAGAGGATTTCAAGGAGATTCCTAGAGATGTGTTGGGAAATTGGTATAAAGACTAATAAACAAAAAGGGAATGAGATACAATTAAAAAATTTATAATTTTAGCATTGGTATTGGCAATGGGATGGAGCCTTGCTGCTTGTAGTGGAAAGCAAACATCTCAGGAAACTACTAATAATAACGATAAAAATAAAAATGAGATAAATGCGAATAAAAAAGATGTTTTACCTATCTCTGATGTTAATGATTGGAGAATTATTCTTGTAAATAGAGAGCATATGTTATCAAAGGAACTAGGAATTGAATTAACAAGTATTACTCAAAATGCGAAGCCAAATATGAAAATAGATAGTAGAATTGCAACTTCCTATCAGGATATGGTAGCAGCTGCAAAAAAAGAGGGAATCAATCTTTATTTAAGATCAGGTTATCGAGCTATAAAATTACAACAAACTTATTATGATGCTTCAGTTAAAAGCTATAAATCTCAAGGTTTGTCGGATAAAGAGGCTAGTGCTAAAGCATTGGAATATCTTCAGTATCCTGGTGCAAGTGAACATCATACTGGATTAGCGTTAGACATTATTTCAGTTGAATGGCAGAATACGGTAGAAGATTTAAATGCAAAATTTGAAACGACTGATGCATTCAAATGGTTAGATAAGAATGCTGCAGAGTATGGGTTTACTCTCCGCTATCCGAAAGATAAAGAGAATATTACTGGTATTAAGTATGAGCCATGGCATTATCGTTATGTAGGAAAAGAAGTTGCTGTGTATCTAAAAGAAAAAGGGTTAACTTTAGAAGAGTATAGCGAAAAAATTAAGTCAGGCAAGTAAAAATACACTTGGATTCTATTAAAAATTATGCACTGCCACAGGAAAAGGTGGATCTGAGGATGTGTTAACCTTCCGCCTAGTATTGTAAAAACTGTGTATGATAATTTGAGCACGTATGAACCAGTTATCGTATGAAACGATGTATGTATCAAGAAATTAAATTTATAAAAGAAGCAGTGGAAAAGGATCTGATATTTATATCAGATCCTTTTTCATTCGTAACATAGAATACTTACTTAATTAGGCCTTAAAGACTGCCTGCTTTTGAGGTATTACAATTGAAGAAAAATGCGAAAGCTATTTATAAAATATGGAAATGTTAAAACCCCTTTGATAAAATAGCAATATGCAAAAATAATTATTTGTTAATTCTTAATGTAATGAATATTCATGTTTATATATACGAATTTAACTACATAATTATTGTAATAAAGGGGGAGAAAGATGTTAGATGAATTGTACAATGCTTTTTTAAATGCCTCTGGTTTTACAGAAAGTGCGAGGAAACGAGATTGGTATGATGATTTACATGATTATTTAAAAGATAAAGAAAGAGAGTTAAAGCAATTCATTCAAGAGGCTGAATCAGCGAAGAGAGATTATGAGAGTAAAAGTAATGGCTTGGAAGCTAATAAAATTCCGGCAGTTGAATTTGAACAAAAACGTCATGAAAAGGATGAAGAATTAAATACATTAGTATCCTATTTTAAAAGTGCATTAAGCGATGTTGGATCTGCAAAAGGTACAGCTTATGCAAAGTATTTGGAATATAAAGCGAAAGCAGAATCGGAGAAAGCGTCAGCATACGCTGCAGCGACTAAGGCTTTTGAAGAAAAGAAAAAGGAAATTGAAAAACTTATCCATTAAGCATACAAAGAATGGAGGGAACCAACATGAGTGGTAAAGAGGTTGAAATTATAGGAAGTAACACTGCAAGTGCCATTTCTTACGCACAAAACATTGAAAATGGTATGAAGGATTCTTTAAACGAAGCGAAAAACTTAAAAGCATACGTTACATGTGCAAACTGGAATGGAAAAACGAGAGATGCCTTTTTAAGTTATCTAGATTTAATCATTCAATATAACTCAGAACTGGTAGATGCATTTGAAGGACATACGAAAGCTTTGAAAGAGTTAGATAAAAGTATTCAAACGTACGGAGATAGATCGGAAGTAAGGGCGATAAAACAGTTGTGATGGAGAAATGAGGGATAAAAGAATGGGGAAAGAAATGAGTTTTGCACCTGCTGAATTATATGTTCTCGCAGGTGCAGCTGGGGTTACCGATATATTTGGATTGCCAAACCGTGACGTAATTATTTTACTTGATGCAGAATGTGTCACGAAAGCAACTACGAGTTTAAAAGAAAAAGGCCTACTTATAAGTGAAAATGGAATTACACCTGCAGCTTTTCAAATAATTGAACTATTAAAGGAATATGAAAATTGTCATGAATACACGAGAATGAATAATGTATTAATTGGCTTTTTGAAACATGATAAAGACCGAGTGGCTGTATTAACAGAAGTAGAGCCAAATAAAAAATACGAGATCGACTACATACCAAAGCCAGATGTATATTTTTCATTATTAACACGCATCCCTTTCTTATTGAGAGAACCGAGAGAAATAGAAGATACATTTTTCTCAAAGAGAATGACAGAAACAGAACAACAAACATTTGAGGGAAAAGATTTATCAAATAAAGACGTTATAGCGATAGAAACGTATACGAGGCCTCGAAGTAATAGAGGAGGAAAATGGGAATGTTTCTTATATTTCACTGAAGGAGAAGATTTCGTTCAAATAGATGTAGATCGTAATCGATATGACTGGGTGAGCCTCTATGCGGTTAATAAGAAATTGTATGACGTGTTAAAAATGCCATATAAAAAGTTAATTGACCCGAGACAATTCTCGTTAGGAGGTATTCAATAATGCAAGTATCAATGGGAGATAGTGGTTCTGGTGGTGGAGAAGAAGTATTAGTTAATTTTCAAGAACTACTTGATATAGTAATGAAGTTAGAAAATATATATAAAATCCATTTAGACGTCATTGGAACAAATATTGAGAGTTTATTAAGCAGTGATTTTTATCAAAAAGGTGAAGCGATGAGAGTAATTGAAAAATATCCTGATATATTACACAAAACACTAGAATTGGCTGAACACTATTCTAGGTCGGCGACAGTTGTAGGAAATGTATGTGTAGAAATGCTTGAAAAGGACGAACAATTACGTGAAAGATTAAGTAAGTTGTAGAAATCACCATATGGCTGGGGGATGAAAACGAAATGGATGTGAAATATAGACCTGAACCATGGCAAGACATGAGAGATGGTATGAATCGAATCAAACTAGATGCACTCATGAAATTACGGGACGCAAATGAATCATTAAAAAAAATTGATGGAAGAATACGAGAATTAGACTCGGATGGTAGTATACATTTTAACCCAAAAGATCAATCGCAAAAAATTGGGGAATTACTTGATAGCTATTCGACATTACAAAAATATTGCGGAGAAGTAGGGCGAGTAGTCTCTGAACATATAGATAAACCTTTTTTAGTAGAAATGGATAAATTCGCTCAAAAAATGAGAGATACATCTATTCTCAGTTTCGAAACAGATAACCGAATTGGCTCCACAACAACGACAGTATTACCAGATGCGCATGCAGGGTACGGAAGTGTACCACAAACAATAAAAACAAAAAAAGATAAAATAACAATAGAAGATATTTTTAAAGATTCACCTGCATTTGATAACGTACTGAGAGAGGAATACAAAGAACTAAAAAAACAAAATCCGGATGCAAAACTAAATTATGAAGAATACAAGAAAGTAGTCCCATCCACACGAGGATTTGAATACAAATCGATAGAAGATGAACAGAAAAAACTAGAAATGGTGCGAGACATAGGAATAGGCGTAGGAATCATCATCACAACAATCCTTTGCCCACCACTCGGGGCCGCTGCCGCAGTAGTATACGGCGCTGTACAAATAAAAAGCGGTATCGACGGAGAAGACTGGGGAACACACCGGAAATTGAGCCAAGAAGAGCGGGTAGGAAACATCATTTTTGGCGGATTAGATGCAATCCCAGTTGTTGGAGCAGTAGGAAAAGGAGTAAAAGCATTCAAAGGCACGAGTGAATTAGCTGATTTAGCGAAATTATTAAAATTCAAAGAAGGAATGCCTGGTTTTAATCCAAATTTGGGTAAAAATGTGGTACAATCGCTTAAGGAAAATAAGACTTTAAAAAATGCACTAGATGCTATGAAAAATACTCCTATTCCAGTAGCAGTTAGGACGGTGGATACTGGAATAGGAATGAAGCTTCCTTATATAGAATCTTCAACTGTTGGAGAAGTAGCTGGAAAGTTTTCAAAGGCAAGTACGACAGCTAAGGATGACGCTTATCAATTTGCTAAGGGTACGGGTGAAGGGCCTGTAAAAGTAAACTATGGAGAACAATATGCTAGGGAAAAACGTAAAAAGATATTAAAGCCAGATGTTGAGTATACAAGTAAAGAAGGATATACATATACAACAGATAGTCAAGGGCGTGTTGCAAGTTGCGAGGGTAGCCTTCAATTAGGTGATGGTAAGCGGAATAACTACGCTCAGAGAGTGATAGGTGGGAATGACCGTTTGGATGATGATGACGGCGGACATTTAATTGCAACTATATTTAAAGGCTCTGGTAATATGGATAATTTAGTTCCAATGAATAGTAACTTAAATAGAGGAGAATGGAAAAAACTAGAGAATGAATGGGCTAATGCTCTTAATGATGGTGATAAAGTTAGGGTGAAAATAACGCCGAATTATAGCGGGAATTCAAAACGTCCAGACAGTTTTGTTATTAGATATAAAATTGGTGATGAAGATAGATGGAGATTGAGGAATTTTGATAATGTACCAGGAGGGAAATTAGATGAATGATGAAAAATTAAGCAAGTTATACAATGAAATAGCGGAGGTTGTAATTGATACAATTCCAGAGAATTGGTTTAAGGTTTACCTGTATGGTGAGGTTGGGGAAGGTGCTCAAGAGTCATATTTTTATTACTACCCTGAAGAGAATAGTACTCCTATTTACAGTCATAGTATTTTTGAACACTTTAATGTCCCAGAAGAAGAATATTTTAAGAAGTGGCATCGTTTGTTAGATTGTATCAAGAGAATGAAGAAAGAGTTTATTGATAATGATCAAGAAGCTTGGACAAATTTCACTATGATTTTTGATAATACAGGAAAGTTTAATATTGACTTTAATTATGATGACCTTTCGGATGAAAATTCGCACGAGAGAATGATTATTTGGGAATATGAACATCTTGGTCTTATGCCTAAAAGTAATTCAGGGAAAAAATACTTAGAAAAACATCTTAAAAATCTTGAAGATACAAAAAATTGAGTGCAATACCATATATGATAAAAGCTTGTAGTGGTTTAACGTAAACATGCATAAGCATATATGAGAAGTGGGTAGAAAAAGAAATGGCTATTTTGAAGAATAAACTCCATGATGGTTGTACCATTATGGAGTACTGTGTGCAATGATAGAATAGAAAACGAAGCACGAGCTTAGGCGAGATGACATTTTATTGGGTGCTGAATATAAACACATGGAATATATATTAAACTAACGAACTCGTACAAACTCGTAAGTTTTAACGTAGTAGTTGTTACCACATATAAAAGGTGTCATACTGTTACTACAAAACTTACAGATTTATGCTACTTAAAAATAGATGAACTTAAAGCACTCGATTGTCGACTAAAGGCAACGAGTGCTTTTTTGCGTTTTAGCTTAGAAATTTAACAGAGCACTATAATTTTATAAGTGCGCTAAGTGTCAATTTTTATAGATTGTAATGGTTGTGAATAGTGTATCACGATAGTAGAGGGAAAAATAAAGGGTTGTATTATGTTTTGAAGTCATCGTAAAGTACGTTTTAACGGATGGACGTTATGCATACGTTATCCGCAAAAAACGGGTAAACGTTACAGGGACTTTAATTGCTGTAACGGGAGAGGACTCAATATACAAGAGAAAGTAGTTTAATAAGGTTTTAGATGTGTTATTTTTTACTTTTAGATATTAAGATTACAACATAGGGTACGGGTGAAGGTAGTAGGATTATTCCTGGTACTCCGGGTATTGTAACAGGAGGAAATTCTACTAAATTAGGAAAAAATATGATGACAGAAATGGGGCTTAAACGTTCAACTAAATGGAGTGGATATCAAGCACAGCATATTATTCCTTCTGAAATGGCAGATAATCCTGTAATTAAAAAGATAGGTATGAACTTTGATGACTCATCAAACGGTATTTTTCTAAGAGTACCAGATGATAATATAAGTACAATGGCTAGACACAGAGGATATCATTCTGTTTACAATGAAGTAGTTGCAAGAACATTAAATAAAATGGATATTAACCAAAGTATTGATAGTTTACAAAAGCAGGTATAAGATTTGTGAAAAAATTCAAGAAAATTACAGGGGAATGGTTTACCATTGTACCCAAGCCAAGGTGCAACAGTAGAACTTTGGGAAAGAAAACTAAAACAATTGGAAATACAAAATAAATAAATAAATATCAGTAAGGCGGTAAGGTGTAATGGAAAATAAAGATATTAGTTTGCTTGAAGAATTACTTTATAATACAAATAAAGAGGATGCAATTAGCCGAATAAAGAATATAGATAATTCGATAATCCTTCATAGTTTTGCAGCAAATTATAATTGGAATAGTGGATTTGATATACCAAATGCAATTCTTGAAAACAAAGATTGTGACTTAGGAACAGGATTACTAATGTTTCATTATGCGGACGGATATCGACTATTAGAAAATTCGGAGGAAGTTTCGGATTCTCCATTACAAGAATGGAAGGTTTTTATATTAAAACTTCAAAATAAAATTATGAATTTGGAGTTTAAAACACAAAATATATCATTTAGCCCTGAATTAACAAAAATTCAAATATTCAAGTTGAAAAAAAGGAACCCAAATATTTCAGATATTCTTATTAATGAGTCACCAGGAAATATAATTGATATTCCTAAAATATAAATAAACATTAAAAACTCATTACAGTAAATAAATGAGTTTAGTTATAGTGATTTTATAAAGCTTACTCTATTAAATTATATTCTATGTACGGATATGATAAAGTTCGTGGTGCTAAATTTAAATACGCATAAGTATATATGAATAAAAAATAAAGTATATGTGAAGTAGATAGAAAAACAAAAGGTTTTTTGAAAGTATGTACTCCATGATGGTTGTACCATCATGGAGTCCTGTGTGCAATGAAGAAGTACGAGCTTAGGCGAGATGACATTTTACATGGCGATGTATATTAAATTAGCGAACTCATACAAACTCGTAAGTTTTAACGTAGTAGTTGTCATGACATGTAAAAAGTGTTATATACTATCACTATAAAACTTACAAAATAAATGCTACTTAAAAACAGATGAACTTAAAGCACTTGATTGTCAATTAAAGGAAACAAGTGCTTTTTGCGTTTTAGCATAGAAAATTAATAGATAGCTATAATTTTATTATGTAAACTTATTTCTGTTTTTTTACATAGTTTTTTATACAACTAACGAGAAGAAAAATGTTCACTATTACTTTCATTCCTGTTATAAAAGATTCTACAATAGAAGACAGAACGTATATTTGGTATAATCGAAACATACTATATGGAATTACGGGCATGAGTTTGAAATTCATGTAATAAGGTAAGTACTACATAACAATACATAATATTTAAAGTTCCAGTACATATAGGATTCAGTTCATGTTATATAAATCAATTGTGAGAAAGGAAAAGATGTAATGAATCAAATTTCATTTGAAGATTTATTTGAAGAAGAAGAGAAGGTGGAGGTAGCTGAGATACCCGTACCGTTATCGCCATTGCAAAAAGCTATTTTGGAATTACTTAATTCTGAAGAAATAAGTGTACTTGAGCTATGCGAACGATTAATACGACCTGGTAAAATACCCGATGAAAGATTCACAACAAATAAGCCTAAAGCATATGGTCAAGTATGCTTAATATTAGAAGGTTTTGTTAAAGAAGGAAAACTTATTTTTATCAAAGATGATGAGAAAAGAGATAGAGTATATAAATTGAAAGAAGAAGTTTTAGATGTATAGAGGGAAATGAATGATTGGTTCTCTTTAACTTTGAGTCCCATTAATCTAGTAATGTCCATAAAAAAAGGTGTCAATCTCACTTAGATTGACACCTTCATACTTTTAACACCTTACATATTTACGTTTGAAACCAAGTCTGCCTCTATCAAGTTCTTTCTGAATACTTTCAGAAGCATTTAACAAACTGCTCTTTTTATTCTCCCGTTTGATTTCAACTATACCAACTTCTTTTGCAGTCTCTACTGCTTTTTCATGTAGTGGCACATATGAAATTGCCACAGTGTTTAGGAAATTATTCATAGCGGATTTTGTTCGTTCTGGCGAATCATGGATCGTATCTTTCACCATTTTAAGCATATCGGAAATTTTACTTTCGGAAAACTCATTGTCTTTGCGATTTCCTAAAAGCCAGCAGTAGCAACTCCAGCCTGCAGACATTTTAAGCTCATCCCCACTTGTAATCCATTTATCAGCAACATCTTGTGCAATATTTGCCTCTGATAAAGTTACTGCCACTACATAATCGGATAGCATATAAAAATATGCCCCGTCTATCCAGCGATCAAAATCAGACTCACTCATAGATTTTGGATCTGCAATAATGCCTGCAAAGTACATAGCATCGTAGTTACCTGTGGCATAAAGTTCCTCAGCCAACTCTTGATTTAATTTTATTTTCTTAGCGATTGGTTTCATAGCGCCCGTAGCTACGCCGAAAACTGGCTCGTGTGCACCGTTAGATATGTATATTTTTTTCGTTCTTTCCTTACCGAGGGATTCAAGCTCTTGCATAACTGTTTTAAAATCCATAACTGTGCACTTCCTTCCTTAATATAAAGACCATTTTAATTGTAATGATATAGTTTATATTTTTTATCGAGTTTTCCATACCTCTCAAATTTAATACTAATCGTATGTGAGTAGGATGTCTACTTTCTATAATTCCTTGGCAATTCAGTTTGTGATTTTGACCTTCCATCTAATTATAATCATGAGAATATTACATTAAGGTAAACGGGAAAGAGACAAAATAGATGTATAACTTTCCGCATCGGTTTTTAAAGTGGGAGAATGTAAATAATATTTTATCTTTGGCATCTTCTCTGTAGTGTTATGTTATTATTTGGTAAGAGGATAAATGGAATTTAAAGTTTAACATGTGAGGTTGGTTACAAATGATAAAGAAATTTACTAGAGTAGTATTAACGGTGGCTATGCCGATTGGTCTTATTACAGGTTGTGGGGCTGCTGAAAAAACGGAAGCACAAAAGCCGAAAGTGGTACAATCTGAGAAAAAGGACTATATGGATTATTCATATGGTAGCAAAGGTATATTAGTAAGTGGTAAAGCGAAAGAACGGCAACAATACGAGATTGGATATATGGATGATAATAAGTTAATTGGGATTGACGAAAGTATTGAGGACTGCATTATTTTAGATAATAAAGATGAAGCAGGTCTCATTTGGAAACAAATAGAGCGTGGAGCTATTATTGAAGTGCAATATGGTAAAGACCGAAAAGACATCGTAGGGGTACAATTAGTAGAAGATCGTAAGCCATACGAAATTAGTGATAAGTTTGATCGAAATACGATAAATGAGATTGTTGGACAAGTTAAAGGTAATTTGTAATAGAGGTATTTCGTTAGTATAGGAACCATTAACATGACATGGCGAATCGCATACATAAAAGTTTGGAATCAACGGCATTTTTAATATGAAAATGCCGTTGATTTATTTTAAAAAGTAAATGGTATTCTATAGTCTTGTAGAAAAATGCATATTAGAAAATATATAAATGAATTATTCTTTTTTTAGTTGTGATGATTGCTGTAAGGTCATTGCCCAAAATAAAAGAGCAAAAGCACTAAAGGATACACCTAATAGGCATACTCCGTTCCATCCGTATTTTGCATAAACATTTGTTGAAAGAATGGCACCCGTTGCACTACCGATAGAATAAAAAATCATGTAACTGACAGTGATTCGACTTCTTGCTTCAGGGCGCACTGTGAAAAGCATACTTTGATTGGTGAAATGTATAGCTTGCACAGCTAAATCTAAAAGGATAATGCCGAAAATTAGTAACAATAGAGAGTAGTTAATAAATTTAATTAGGAGCCATGAAAGTACTAATAAAGATAAGGCTATGCCAGTTGTTCGTTGTCCTAATCCTTTGCTAATTGTCCCGCTTTCGTAGCAGCTAATGCACCTGCAACTCCAGCAAGGCCGAATGCACCAATAGCTGTATGTGATAGATTATGAGGTGTAGCACTTAGAGGTAATACTAAAGAAGTCCATAAAATACTGAATGAAGTGAAAATGAGCAATGCTAATATTCCGCGAATGCGTAAGAATCGTTCTTCTACAAATAATAAGAGAACAGAACGTATTAATTTTCGGTAAGGCATAGTTGTTATTCTTTTATGTTCAAGAGTAGGTAAATTCCGATGTAATAAAAAAGATACGAAGAGTAAAAGGATATACGAAGAAAATTCAGTACTTTTATTTTCGGAAACAATATAATTTTATAGGTGTACACAGTATAAGAAGATTGTAGGAGGCGTGTGTAATTAAATTAGACGGGAATAAAACGCTATATAGCCCCTTCCAAGCCCCTCATAAGCACCTACCAAGTAATAAATCACTAAGAAAAAACAAAACAAAAACAAAAACAAAAACAACTACAAGAACAAAACAAGCGCGAAAACATAAAACGTCGTTGTAAGTGTTCACAAATAATATAGTTGTTCAAAAATAGAGATGGTACGATGGATCATTATGCTATTTTTTCTTTCATGTATAATAAGATGAGGGGACATCTCAATATTTAACTAATTAAAATAAGGGCAGTATATCAGTAAAAGGAGGAGAAGGATGGATAAGTTATTGCAAGAAATCATAAATTGGATTAGTAGGACTAATGAACAGGTTGTTATTGGTGTTTCAGGACATGGCGCTGCTGGAAAAACAACGTTTGCTAATATGCTTGTAGACCTACTAGATCAAAATGAAGTGAATTATATTAATACAGATCCATATATTGTTAGTTCAGACATACGAAAGCATGCAATTATTGACTATACATATCAAAACGAAAATCATCATTATAAAATGACGGCTTGTCATCCATCAGCGCATCATTTGTCTGCTTTAGAAAGAGATGTTCAGATGGTAAGGGCTGGTTTAGATTTTTATACGATAGATACGCATTATATGAAAAGCGAGTTAATTTCTTCAAAAAACAAAGTGACAATTGTAGAAGGAATGTGTGTCGCATTTATTAATCCCGATCTATTTGATTTGAAAATTTACTTCTATACAGATGATGAAACGGAATTAATGAGAAGGTCTAGCCGAGATATTGCTGAAAGGGGAGCCGATATCAATTATTTAAGGCGGTCTCATGCAGAACGTCGGATTCAGTATAAAGTGTTTATGCATCCATACAGTCAACGTTTTGATATTATTATTAAAAGTTCCGATGAAGCAATATGTCTAGAAAAAAATACATTTGAGTTTTATAAAGTTTAAATGCAAATACTCTATTTGTTATGTTTATTATGAGGGTTCATTTTCATTATTTGGTTCTCAAATGAAGCAACTTTATTATTCACCTAAAAATCCATTGTCTATGAAACAACTAGATTTTTAAACGACTTTAATAGACATCTGTCATTTACATAGACAGATGTCTATTGTATTTTTGGTAGCAAGATTAAATAACCTTTTTGTTACTTTACAGGAAGTAGTAAAAAATTTGTAATTCGAATGCCAAAACAGTTCTCACATTCCTATATTTATATTGAAGGATTGGGATTTCTTATTTGCTAGCAAAGAGTGAAGGGAAATAGATGGCGGTGTACCGTAATGTGCAGGTGAACTTTTGGCAAGATGAATTCATATTAGATTTAACACCAGAAGAGCGTTATTTTTACATATATTTGTTAACGGGAACGAAAACGAAGCAATGTGGTATTTACATATTACCGAAGCGAGTGGCAGAGCTTGAAACAGGTTACAGTATGGAAACTGTTGAGAAGCTATTAAACCGGTTTGTTGAATATGGGAAGATTTTTTATGATATGGAAACGAAAGAGTTATTCATAGTAAATTGGCTACGTTATAACCCTATTTTAAATATGAATGTAGAAAAATGTGTGTTACGTGAGTTGAAGACTGTGAAAAATAAAGAGTTCATACATATGTATTTACGTAGATGTCTTGAAAAAGAATGGAAGATCCCATTGTTATTGCATCATTTTGGTATGCCTGAAGAAGAGGATACTAGTAGTTTACAAGAAGTTATTGAAGAGAAAGAGGTAGAAAGTATAGAAGAGGCCGTTCCCAATAGTAAAGTGTACAAGTTTTATGAACAACATATTAGTAGTTTATCCCCATATATCGTGAAGGAATTGAAGGATTGGATACAAAGAGTTTCAGGAAAGGTAGTACTAGAAGCACTTAAAATTGCGTTTGAACATAATAAGCGAACGTTCGCTTATGTGAAGGGGATTTTGAGGAATTGGTGTAAGAAAGGGCAAGTAGATTTAAGTGAAGAAAAGGAAGGATTCATTTTGTATGATCCGTAGCATATAAGGATTTTTCTATTTTAAAAGGTTCTTTCAAAATAGAAGCGAATAGTTTGAGAAAGGAGGGGTTATATGGAAGTTGTTATAAAGAAGAAACGAACTAGAGGTAAGAGAATTTTTATTTGGTCTAGTAGTATCGTTCTTTTATTGATTATTTGCAGTGTGATTTTTTTGAACGTATATACGCTGAGATCTATGCCAAAGATAGATGGAACGAAAAAGCTAGAGGATTTACAACATGCTGTTACGGTGCAACGAGATAGTAACGGGGTACCGCATATTAAAGCGGAAAATGCACATGATTTATATTTTTCGCAAGGGTATGTGCAAGCACAAGATCGCTTATTTCAAATGGATTTAAGTAGAAGGCAAGCTTCTGGTATGTTAAGTGAAGTTGTTGGAGAAGCAGCCGTTGATAGAGATAAATTGTTTCGAACGCTCGGTTTACGGCGAGCAGCAGAAGCGTCTGTTAGTCAATATGATGGGGAAGCAAAATTTGCTTTGCAGTCATTTGCTGATGGGGTGAACGCTTTTATACGTGAAGCGAAAGCGGAAAAGAGATTGCCAGTTGAGTTTACTATATTAGGTTATGAACCTGCTGAATGGTCAATTGTTGATACTTTAACGATTGGGAAGTATATGGCGTTTGATTTAGGAGGACATTGGCACGGGCAAGCGTTTCGTTATTGGGCGCTGAAAAATCTTCCGAAAGAGCAAGCAAATGAGATATTTCCTACATATCCGAAAGATGCCCCTAGATTGCTCGCTGAACTGAAAAATACAAATGTGGACGTAGCACAAAGTTTTTCAAAAACGATAATTCCGCCGGAGTTTAACGGTAGTAATAACTGGGTTGTGAGCGGTGAGAAGAGTGCGTCAGGTAAGCCAATTTTAGCGGATGACCCTCATTTATCTCTTGCGACACCTTCTATATGGTATCAAACGAGACTTGAAATGAAAGATTTAAATGTGAGTGGCGTTATTTTCGCTGGAGTGCCAGGTGTTATATTAGGACACAATGACAAAATAGCATGGAGCGTTACGAATACCGGTCCTGATGTGCAAGATTTATATATTGAAAAGAGAAACCCTAATAATGAAAATGAATTTTTGTATAACGATAAGTGGGAAAAGGCTACTGTTGTTGACGAATCTATTAAAGTAAAAGGCGGGAAAACAATTCCGTATAATGTGACGGTTACGAGGCATGGTCCAGTCATTTCAGAGTTTGCGGATAAAGGAAAAGAGAAAACGAAAACAGTATTCGCTTTGAAATGGACTGCTTTGGAGCCTTCTGCTGAATTAAAGGCTGTATTAAATATGAATAAAGCGAAAGATTGGAATGAGTTTGAAACGGCACTTCAAGATTTTCATACACCAACTCAAAACTTTGTATTTGCATCAAACGATGGCACGATTGCTTATAAAGCGAATGGAAATATACCAGTGCGTAAAAAAGGTGATGGGAGTTTGCCAGTGCCAGGGTGGACTGATGAATATGAATGGGAAGGGTATATCCCATATGATCAACTGCCAAAAGTAATAAATCCGAAAGAAGGATTTATTTCAACTGCGAATAATAAAATTGTGGATGATAATTATCCATACCATATTAGCAATACGTGGGCGCAGCCATATAGACAAATGCGTATTCAAGAGTTTTTGCAAGAGAAGGACAAGTATACGGTGAAAGATTTAGAAGGATTACAGATGGATCAAAAGAATTTATACGGGAAAGAGTTTACTCCAATATTTTTAAAAGAGTTACATAAAACAGCTTTAAATGAAGTAGAGAAAGAAGGCGTAAAACAATTAACAAAGTGGAACTTTTACGATAGTAAAGATGAAGCGGCACCATTAATTTTTCATTTGTTAATGAAAGAGATTTCGAATACGTTATTTTCAAAAGAAATACCGAAAGATGTGATGGAGTTATTTGAAGGAAAGTCACAAGTTGTTGATGAATTGATTCGGAAACAAGTAGCCGGAGAAAATAGTGTATGGTTTTCTAAGTATGGAGGCTTCACAAAAGTTGTGCATACATCGTACGAGAATGTAATGAAGAAATTGCAGAAGGAGTATGGACCCGATGTTGCAGAGTGGAAGTGGGGCGATTACCATCAACTTGCTTTTACACATCCAATTTCGAAATCATCTAGTATGTTAGAGTTATTTGCTTTTAATCGTGAGAAACCAGTTCCGATTGGCGGAAGTCAAGTTACCGTTCAAGCCGCGAGTTACGGCGATAACGGTATTGTAAATCACGGGGCTTCTTGGCGATTCGTTATTGATACGAAGGATATGTCAAACGGTTATCATATAGTGGGACCAGGACAGTCAGGACATTTTAGAAGCGATTGGTATCATGATCAAATAGATGATTGGGTAAATGGCACGTATCATATGACTACTTTAAATACAGATGGAATTGAAGGGAAAGTATTAACTTTACAGCCGAAGTGATAGTATGTTTTTGTTTGCGGGTGAGACTGCTTAATGAAGTAATAATCCTTCAGCTAATGAAAGTGTACTGTAGAAAAAAGACTCTTACTATTGTAAGAGTCTTTTTTCTACGGTAATGGATAAAATATCCTTTTTGTAGAAACGCGACAAATTTTGACAAAATATTGTACAGGGACTTGTTATAATACCTTTTGGAATATTATGTTTATTAAACGGAGGATGAAGTAGTGTGCAACAAGGGGAATTTTTTAATAGTCGCAGTGAAATCTAATAGGGGGATTTAATATGAGCATTAAAGTAATAAGAGCAACAGGGATAATGGGCGGAGCAGCAAGAGTTGCAGTAAAGGTAGATAACGAAGTAGTAATGAAACTTGAGAATAACGAAGAATATACGCTTCCTTTTGAATTAGATGAAGCGAATATTAAAGTAAAACAATTTTTTTTTGGAAGTAAAGAAAAGAAAGTAAAGGATGGCGACATAGTAGAAATTAAGATAAATAGTATCGCCATGCTATTACTGATGGTGTCAATGATGGCTGTTTTATTCGGTTCATCAATTGGTATAAATATTGTTGTTTTTGGTGTAATAGGAGCATTAGTTACGTTAGTATACGGATTGAATAACTGGTTTAGTTTAGAGGTTAAATAATTATTGTATATATATTTATTTCAGTTGATTTACTATACATGAAATGAAAATATTTTTAAGCGGGAAATGGGGAGAATCAGTATGAAGAAAATGGTTGTAATATCTAGTTTGGCTCTAATAGTAGGTTTAACAACTGGTTGTAGCAGTGAAAAAACAAGTGGACCTAAAACAGTATCTGTAAAAAAAGAAAAAGAGTTAGTAGCGAAGGATATTTTTAAAAAAGCAGCTGACGGATTAAAACAAGAGGAATATCTTACATTGACATCTCTTATGTCAATGAAGGGGAGCAGCCAATCAGAAGAGATTAAAATGAAAATACAGATGGAGCCGAAACTGAAGAATTCTAGAGCTGAAATGAAAATAAGTGGTACAGATATTGTAACGTATGAAGTAGATGGAAAGGTCGCTGCTCAAGTGAAAAACCCTGATACAGGAGAGTTAGTTACGATACCTAATGATCAATTTAATGTAAATGATGTAATGGTCAGTAAAAATTTACTGAATGAGTTAGATTTACCGGAAGCTTTGGCTAAGAAAATGAAAGCAAAGAAGGATGGGGACACATATAAACTTACACTTGAATTAAAGGGAAAAGAAGCAGTAGATACGTTACAAAAAATTAATGGAGATATGAAAAAATTAACGGAAGGATTTAGTATGGATGCGTTTAACATTGAATATATAATAACAAAAGATTATAAATTTGAAGAGATGCGAACAACTATAAAAGTGAGTGAAAGTAACGCAGATAAAAAAGCTAGTACAGATAAGGAAAAGTTGGATGCAGTTGTGAGTATAAAGATTGATTCATATGAAAAGTTTGATTCAATTAAGTTACCAGAAGGGATTCAATAATTTCAATTGTAAAAGGATAAAAAAGAGCGGAAATTGAAGTGACCCCTAAAAGTTAGACACGGTTATTTCATTAGGCAGCTTGATCCAAATGAGTCCGGTATTGCACCGGGCTCATTTTTAATTTTGCCTTTA